>NZ_DBNGVP010000131.1:0-90762 GCF_057119385.1 Archangium sp.
GTGGTGCGGCCGGCCTTGGACTTCGTCCTGCACTGGAGCCGCTGGCGACGCCGCCATCAGGCCATCGCCAAACGCTGCCATTACCGACGCAGAGACCCTCGCGCCAAAGTCCCACTGTAGTACTAGGCGCATTTGAGATTCTCTGCGTTTAAAATCAGTTTCGGTAAGGACCATTCCAAGACTTCGCCCCAAGCGACCCCATTGAGAAAGGCGCCTTACCGAAACAGGAGCATCAGAGATTATCAAATCAGTCGTACAATAGCAGCTGCCATACCAGCCCAGTCAACGCGACCAGTTAGATGACACCACGAAATGCGCACGGCTCGGCGAACATCAGCGTCCGCGAATCCCATTGCCAACAACACATGGCTAAGCGTGTAAGACTGTGAAGTGCAGGCAGCCCCGTTAGAAACTGCTGAAATACCTTTCCACGCTAGCATCACAGCTTCCGAATCCACCCCCGGGAAGGATATATTCAGGACATGAGGCAAAGTGCGTTCCGTATCTCCGTGGATCGTAACATTTAGCGGTTTAAGCGAAGCCAAAGCCTCTTCACGCATTTTCAGAATCATGCGTTGCCGTCGCTCATTGTCGCACAGAGCTATTTCAGCAGCCAGTCCCAATCCAACAACAAGTGGCACAGCGACAGTTCCAGGGCGAAGCCCTCGCTCTTGCCCTCCACCCACCATCAAAGGGGTAAGCGGAACTCGCTCATAATCCCGACGCCGCATAAGGAGAGCGCCAACGCCTTTGGGGCCATAAATTTTGTGGCCACTGATACTTATTAAGTCAATTCTTGGGTTGCGTATCGCCTTGAACTCCTTGCCGAATCCCTGAGCAGCATCCGTGTGCAAATATGCTGGGTGATCCGTTAATACGCGACATATCTCATCCAGTGGTTGCAGGACTCCGGTCTCATTGTTCACGTGCATCACAGACACAAGCAGTGTGTCTGGGCGAAGTGCTGAACGGATTGCATCCGCGTCCACCCAGCCGCCCCCCGTAGGAGGAACGAGCGTAACCTCAAAGCCGCACTTGCGCAGTCGCTCAAGGGGTTCGAGTACAGCTTTGTGCTCGATCGCCGTGCTTACGATGTGCCGCCGCCCCGTTTTCTCACCGTGCGGCGCCAACCCGAGAATTGCCAGATTGTTGCTCTCGGTCGCTCCGCTGGTAAACAGGACTTCGTCCCGCTTCGCTCCAAGCACGGCTGCGACCTGCTCCCGGGCACGTTGGACCGCCTGCTGCGCCCGAATTCCGAAGTCGTGCGTCCGGCTGCCGGCATTGCCGAAATCCTCGGCCATGAACCGCAGCACTACGTCCCGGACCTCGGGCTCCATGGGGGTTGTCGCGTTGCAGTCGAGGTAGGCCGTCACCGCTGAGTCCTCCTTCAGGTGCGCCCAACTAGGTATACCCCCCGAAGTCAGTCGGCCAGGATCTTGATTTTTTCGCCCTGTTTGCTTTTTTGTTGACGTACAGGCGTCATCTTTCTTATTGACGCATGGGCGTCATCAAAGATACGCCACATGACTTCATGCGTCGTGCTCCTGGCCTATCTGATACGTCATCTTCCGGACGTCGGTCGCAATCTCCGGCCGCCTTTGGGTACGTATTCCCCGCCATCCGGGGAGTACAGGCCCACCGGGAGTTCTACGTCTCCATGTGCCCGCTGCGGCTCATCCCCCGCATCTTCCTCTTCAACGAGGACGAGCTGGTCCCAGAGCTGCGCGCACAGCGAGTCCTCAATAAGGGGCGCATCCCGGAAATGGCGCGCTACATCCTGGGGAACCGCGACTCCTACACGTTCTCGGCGCTCACCGCATCCATTGACGGAGACGTACGCTTCGAGCCCCTAGGCGAGACCGGCGACGCACAGAAGCTCGGTAGCCTCCAAGTGTCGATGCACGCGCGGTTCGTCATCAACGACGGGCAGCATCGCCGCGCCGCCATCGAGGCCGCCATCCGCGAGAACCCGGACCTGGCTGACGAGACCATCGCCGTCGTCTTCTTCCTCGACACTGGTCTCGAGCGCTGCCAGCAGATGTTCGCGGACCTCAATCGGCACGCCATCCGTCCATCGACTTCGCTGGGAGTGCTGTACGACCATCGAGAGGACGGCGCGAAGGTCGTCAAACACTCGGTGCTGAAGCTGCCTCTCTACCGTGACCTCACGGAGATGGAACGTAGCACCCTCTCTGCCCGCTCGCGGAAGCTGTTCACCCTGAGCGCATTGTACACGGCGACCCGAGCCCTCCTGGCCCGCTTGGAGGATCTCAGCGACGAGGAGCGCCGGGAATTGGCGACGGCCTTCTGGGATGAGACCGCGAAGCTGTTCCCCGAGTGGCAGCAAGTTCTGGAGCAGAAGCTGAGCGCCGCGGAAGTGCGTCGCGATCTGCTTCATACGCACGGAGTCGTCCTCCAAGCCCTCGGCCGTGTCGGCAATACGCTTCTGCGTGAGCAGCCACAAGCCTGGAAGAAGTCCCTGAAGAAGCTCTCGCGGCTCGATTGGTCGCGCTCGAACGCGAAGCTCTGGGAGGGCCGAGCCCTCGTGGGTGGCCGGGTATCGAAAGCCGGTACGCACGTCACCCTGACTACGAACCTCATCAAGGCCCACCTCGGACTCCTGCTGACTCCTGAAGAGCAGCGTATCGAGGACGCCTTGCTGCGAGGAGAACATGCAGCGAACTGATTCAAAGCGGGGCTCCGCCTTCGATGCCCTTGGCATGAAGCAGGTGATTGCCTCACTGGTCGAGGAGATCCAGGAACTCTATCTGGCAGACCAGGTTCCATGGGTGGTGGGCTACAGCGGAGGAAAGGATTCGACCGCGTGCCTCCAACTCGTCTGGATGGCGCTCGCCGGGCTTCCCGCAGAGAAGCGGACGAAGACCATCCACGTCATCAGCACCGATACCCTGGTGGAGAACCCGGTCGTTGCCGCCTGGGTGTCCCAATCGCTCGAGACGATGAAGAAGAGCGCGGCCAGTGCGGGCATGCCCATCGAGCCGCGCCGGCTCACCCCCGAGGTCACGGACACGTTCTGGGTCAACCTCATTGGCAAGGGGTACCCAGCGCCACGCCCTAAGTTCAGGTGGTGCACCTACCGGCTGAAGATCCGCCCTTCCAACGCGTTCATCAGCAACGTTGTCCGCAAGAGTGGCGAGGTCATCCTCGTGCTCGGCACGCGGAAAGCGGAAAGTGCCGCCCGGGCCCGCGCCATGGAGCGCCACGAGCGAAGGCGCGTGCGGGAACGCCTCAGTCCCAACGCCAACCTGCCCAACTCCCTCATCTACAGTCCCATCGAGGACTGGACGAACGATGACGTCTGGATGTTCCTGATGCAGTACCCCAATACCTGGGGTTACAAGAACAAGGACTTGCTGACCATGTACCAGGGGGCCTCCGCCGATGGAGAGTGCCCGCTCGTGGTCGACGACACGACTCCCAGTTGCGGAGACAGCCGCTTCGGCTGCTGGGTCTGCACGCTGGTGGAAAAAGACAAGTCGATGCAGGCCATGATCCAGAACGACGAGGAGAAGGAGTGGATGCTCCCGTTGTTGAAGCTGCGTGACGAACTGGATGTCACGGACGACAAGCACCTGCGCGACTTTCGCCGCATGAACGGTCTCGTTCAGCTCCATCACGGAAGGCCCATCCCCGGACCCTACACACAGTCCGCTCGTGAAAACTGGCTGTACCGTGTGCTCAAGGCCCAACGATGGGTGCGCAACAATGGCCCCGAGCACGTCCGCAGCATCGAGCTCATCTCGCTCCCCGAGATGCAGGAGATCCGACGCATCTGGGTGGTCGAAAAGCACGAGATCGAGGACAACCTTCCTCGTATCTACGCCCAGGCCATGGAGGAGCCCTACCCGGGTCCTGCTCTCGACGACAACCTGATCTTCAGCGCCGAGGACATGGAACTTCTACGCGAGGTCTGCGGGCAGGATCGCCTGCGCTTCGAGCTCGCACGCGAGCTGCTCGACATCGAGCGACGCCATCGCTCCATGTCAAGACGCACGGGTCTCTTCGATGCGTTGGAGGGTTCCATCAAGAAAGGCTTCTTCACGGATGCTGCCGATGCGACGAAGTACGCCGTCGCTCGGCAGGACGCACGAGAGAAGATCGACGAAATGCGTCAGACCCTGGAGCCGCAGCAGCTCGACTTGTTGTCCGGAGAGTCTTCGACGGACTCTCAGGACCAGGCCGTCTCATGATTCTCGACCAGCTCATCCTCCACAACTTCGGCATCTATCACGGGCGTCACGTCATCGAGTTGACGCCCACCTCGAAGAACAAGCCGATCATTCTCTTTGGCGGACTGAACGGCAGCGGTAAGACGACCCTGCTCGATGCCCTGAAGCTCGTTCTCTACGGAAAGCTCGCCGATTGCTCGAATCGCCGGGAACTCTCCTACGAGGAGTTCCTACGCCGTTGCATCCATCGCGCTATCGACCCACAGGATGGTGCGGCTCTTGAGCTACGGTTCCGCCACCGTGTCGATGGAGTCGAGCGCATCTTCCGAATTCACCGCGCCTGGTCCGCGAAAGGGCGGACGGTGCGTGAGCACCTCGAGGTGCTTTGCGATGGCAAACTGGATCCCGTCGCTACAGAGAATTGGACCGAGATGGTAGAGGAGTTCATCCCATCACGGCTCTCCGGATTCTTCTTCTTCGACGGCGAAAAGATCGAATCGCTCGCGGACCTGGAAGGCTCCGCGGATGTGCTGGCCACTGCGCTCCAGTCGCTGCTTGGACTCGACTTGGTTGATTTGCTCCAAACGGATTTGAAGGTGGTCGAGCGTCGCAACCGGGAAAAGCAACGCTCCCAAGAGGATCAGAACAAGCTCGCGGCTGCGAATACAGAGGTCGAGCAAATCAAGGAGCGCTACTCCGAGGCGGTCACAACCCGCGGGTCGAAACAGAACCAGGTCGATCGTCAGAAGAAACGCGTTCGCGACCTCGAAGAGAAGTTCCGCAGGGCAGGAGGCGAGCTCTATACCAAGCGCGCCGAGCATGAAGCAGCGCGTCAGACGACTGCTGACAGTCTCGAAAGAACCTACGATCGTCTCCGCGAGTTGTCTGAAAGTGCTGCGCCGCTGCTCCTGGTCAGGGAGCTACTCGACGAGGTGGCTGCCAGATCGGAATCCCCTGACTCCAAGTTGAAAGAAGAGCTGCTCACCGTCCTTTCCGAGCGGGACGAGAAGCTCCTGTCGGAAGCAAAGCGGGCCGGAACACCGTCCGCAGTACTGACCCGGCTCGCACGTTACCTGACTCAAGATCGGGAGAACCGTAAGCCTGTTCATTCCGAGGGACCAAGCCTTCGCCTCACGGACGAAGCCAACCGTGACCTGGCGAGCCTACGCGGCGCCCTTCTCTCCGAGGTCCAGGCGACCGGCACGGTGCTGCTGCGTGAAGTCGACTCTCTCCAACAGGAACTCACGCGGGCGGATCGTACGCTCGAGATGCTGCCCGATGAAGAAGCCATCGGTGACTTGGTCCGCCAGCTAGAGGAGGCCAGGAAAGCCCTCGCGAAAGCGGAAGCCGAGTTGCAGGTCGCCGCAGAAGAAGTCGAGCGCCTCCAGCTGGAACGCTCACGCAAGTGGGATGCCTATACCAAGCTGGTCGAGCACGAAGTGGATGATCGCTTCCGCCAAGAGGAAGCCAACCGCATCATCCAGCATGCACAAGGCGTCCGCTCGGCCATGGAGCAGTTCCGTAAAAAGGTGGCCGAGCGGCACGTGCGGCGCATCGAGCAACTCATCCTGGAAGGATTCAGCCACCTGATCCGCAAGGATTCGCTGGTGACTCGGCTGGCGATCGATCCATCGACGTACCACCTCTCGATGTTCGGCAGGGATGACCAGCCACTGCCTCCCGAGCGTCTTTCCGCTGGCGAACGGCAGCTGCTCGCGATCTCCATCATCTGGGGGCTCGCGCGTGCCGCCGGACGCCCCCTTCCTGTCGTCATCGATACTCCGTTGGGGCGGCTCGACTCTGTACACCGCAGCCATCTCGTCGAGCGTTACTTCCCCTTCGCCAGCCATCAGGTGATCCTGCTCTCCACGGATCAGGAGATCGATGAATCAGGCCTCGAACGCTTGAAGTCCTCCGTGTGTCTCTCCTACCGGCTGGCTTATGACGGTCAGGAGCAGTCCTCTCGCGTGGAAAAAGGTTACTTCTGGGGGTAGGGCGTACATGGTGATCGAGCACATCAAGCTGTCCCAGCAGGCGAAGGAACAGCTCATCAAGCTCAAGCGCGTCACGGGCATCATGCACTGGAACGTTCTGTGCCGGTGGGCGTTCTGCACGTCGCTTGCCGAGCCCACACCGCCGCATTCCATCCGGATTCCGGCGGACAGTTCGGTGGAGATGACGTGGAAGACATTCGGAGGTGAGCACGCAGAGATATACGAGGCCCTTCTGCGGGCTCGTTGTCTTCGTGATGGTCTGGAGCTCTCCGACGAAGTTCTCGCGGACCAGTTCCGACTGCACCTTCACCGGGGCATCGGGTACCTGTTCGCCGACAAGAAGATGCGCGATGTCGCCGACTTGTTCCGGCGCATTCCTGGACTCTCGCCGTGAGCGAGGCTGCACCGGGCTTCGCGCGTCACCGGACTGCACTCGCGCGAACGGACCTGTCTCGTCCAGCCCGTCTGGCGCTGAATGACGGCGTCATTACGCAGAGCACCCGCGTCCTCGATTACGGATGCGGGCGAGGAGGGGACATCCGGCGCCTGCGCGAGCAAGGCATTGATTGCGATGGGTGGGACCCCGCCCACCGTCCTGATGGACCTCGAAACCAGGCGGATGTCGTCAATCTCGGGTACGTCGTGAACGTCATCGAGGATGTGGCGGAGCGAGCCGAGGTACTCCGTACCGCCTGGTCGCTGGCCACGAAGGTCCTCGTCGTAGCAGCCCGACTCGAAGTGGAGGCCCATCAGATCATCGGTGGCTGCCACCAGGACGGGTTCGTGACTCGCCTGGGAACATTCCAGAAGCTCTACCACCAAGATGAGCTCCGCCGCTGGATTGACGGCACTCTGGAAGTAGCGAGCGTGCCCGCGGGTCCTGGCGTCTTCTACATCTTCCGAGACGAGGCTGCCCGGCAGACATTCCTCGCATCCCGGTATCGACGGCTCGGTGCGGCCCCTCGCGTCCGTCGCTCCGACGAACTCTTCGAGCGCCACAAGGACATCTTGCAACCGCTGCTCGATTTCCTTGGCCACCAGGGTCGACTGCCGCAACAGGAAGAACTGAGCGGCGCCCAGGCCATCTGCGAAGCGTTCGGCTCGATTCAACGCGCGTTCCGCGTCGTCCGCGCTGTCGTGGACGAGGCTCAGTGGGAGGACGTGCAGCAACAACGCACGGAGGACCTCCTCATCTACCTTGCACTCTCACGGTTCAGCCGGCGCCCTCGGCTCACCGAGCTTTCTGCCCCGCTCCAGCTCGACATGCGGGCGTTCTTCACCTCGTACAAGGCGGCCTGCGAACTGGCGGATGCTTTGCTGTTCTCAGCAGGTCACATGCCCAGTGTGGACCGGCTCTGCCAGCAATCGAAGATCGGCAAGCAAACCCCCTCGGCGCTCTACGTACACGTATCAGCCCTCGACAAGCTGGCCCCAGTGCTCAGAATCTACGAGGGATGCGCACGTGCCTTCATCGGTGCCGTCGAGAGCGCGAACGTCATCAAACTGCACCGCGGCAGCCCTCAAGTCTCCTACCTCTCGTATCCGGGCTTCGATACCGATCCACATCCCCGCCTGGATTCCTCGTTGCTCGTCGCACTCCAGACGTTCCGCATCGAGGTGCGGCACTTCAGCAACTCGAAAAACCCGCCCATCCTTCACCGCAAAGAAGAATTCGTCGCGGAAGCGTACCCTCAGCATGCGAAGTTCGCCCGGCTCACAGCCCAGGAGGAGCGTCATGGGTTGTATGAGTCCCCAGAGCGGATCGGCACACAGGCTGGATGGGAGCAGGTCCTTCAGGAACGCGGAGTGAGCCTCCGAGGGCATCGCGTCGTGTTGAGCAGGGGCTGAGCCTAGCCCGGTCTTGTGGCTCTCCCGTACTTCGTGGTTCAGACGTGCCTTCGTTCCGAGCCGCCGTCCCGGTCCTACTCCGCCGAGCGCACCGGTGTGAACAAGTCACGCGTGGGCGGACCGGGGTGCTCGCGGAGGTACGCCGTCACGGACTCGGGAACCGCGGCTCCCATGAGGGTGAGGTAACGCTGGATGAGGAGCACTCGGGACCGCTCGAAGAGTTCGCCGTCGCCGGGCACCTGCCAGGGCGTGGGGATGAGCTCTTGCGCAACCCCTCGCGCGAACGCGGCGTCCCCCGCGTCCCCCACCGCCTTCAACCACTCGTAGTCCTGCATCCCCAGGCGGATGAGCTTGAGCCGCATGGACGGCAGGGGCACGCCCGTGCTCCCCCCAATGGCGGAGACCGTCCCCGGATAGAAGAGCGTCCCGTCACCAAAACCTCCAAAGGCGTTCTGGTTCGTCCACGCCGTGGAGAGCATCTGCGCCACCTGATAGTAGAGCTCTCCCGTCGCGCCCACCTGGAAGGAGATCCACTCCAGTGCGCGCGCGCTCGAGGACGGACGGTCCACCATGTACGAGGGCCAATCCCCCCCTGGCGCGGCGCCGCCACAGCCGTGGGTCACACAGCTCTGGTAGACCCACAGCTCCCGCTCCCTCCGGCCGAGGAAGGCCTCGTAGCGAGAGATCGCCCCGGCCCCCACGCGTTGCTCCGGCATCGTGTAGAGCCAGATGACCGTCACCGTGGCGATGTCGATGAGCTCGCTCAACCCTTGCCGCTCCAACTCCTGAAGGGAGGAGATGGTGAGCACCGTGCGCAACCGCGGCTCCGCCTGCCGTGACAGCCTGGCACGGGCCCGCACCTCGTCGAACGAGATGCCATAGGGGGGCTCGTCGCCCGGAAAGCTCAAGGCACGGGGCAACCAGCCGCGCGCTCCCGCCTGGACTCCGAAGTCCGCGAGCGCCTCGGCAGTGAAATCGCCCAGATACTCCACGCTCGTCATCCGCGCTCCCGGCAGACGCAGGGGCGCGAGGCCCTCGACGTACGGGCCCCACCAGGTGTCGAAGGTGGCCCAGTCCGGACGATCCTGGGGATCGAACCGGCTGGAGAGCGTGATGCGGTGCTCGAGCCCCAGCTTCAGGAAGTCCGACGACAACCGGAGCTGCTCCTCCCGGGAGCACTCCCGCTGCCCGGTGAAGGCCATGCACAGGCTGGGAGTCCAGACGGAGAAGCTCGTCCGCAACGACGACGTGCTCGGCATCACCCAGTCCACCACGGTGAGGGACACCTCCACCCGCGCGAAGGACCCGCCGCCCACCACCTCGACCGAGCCGTGGTAGTCGCCCGGGGGTGCGCCCATGGGCACGTGCACGTCCACCCAGAGGGCACGCGACTCGTGCGCGGGCACGTCCAGGGGGAAGGCCAGACGCTTCTCGCCCACCGTCTCGTCGGTGTCTGGCACCAGTCCGTCTGGCCACGCCCCCACCTCCACGCCCGACAGCGACTGGTGGGCGACGGGCACCAGCGTCTCCCGGTAGAGGACGAGGTCCCCCCCCTCGATGCGGCCGGGGCCCTCCAACGCGGAGAGGCGTGCGCTCACCCCAGGCCAGCCCCAGTCCCCTCCGTGCAGTCCCACCTGGAAGGAGACGAACTCGTTGCGCGCGGCGAACAGCTGCACGCGCGAGCCGTCACCCGGTGGCGTCTGGGGCCGCACCTTCTCCATGGCACCCAACCCCCAGGCCGAGGGACCGGAGCCCGCCCTGGCGGGCATGCCGAGAACCAGCGCCAACACACCGACGACCCACACGAGAGCGCTCATGGTGTGTTCACCATGGGAATGAGTCCCGCCCCCGTCGTCCTGTCCTCCGGTGTCGGGTGAACAGAATGGGCGCGGAGGAAGGGGCAACCGCGGTGCTGGCCGTCCCCGCTCCAGGCAGCCCCTGGCACGTGCCCCCGGGTCCAGGTTGCCTTCGGGCTCGGGGCAAAAACACTACCCACTCCGACAGGATCCCTTACTCGAAGGTGGAGAGCGCTCCTCTGGGAGAAGTGACCGGGGACTTCCGGCGGTGGAGTTGCACCGGAGCTGGTGCCCGACAACCCGGCCCCCGCCACACCGCCCGGACGAGACCGGGAACACCACGGTGGGTGCTGGTGCAACGGGGACCGGTCCTCGCCTCCGGGCCTTCACCGCCCATGCCGCATCACTTCCCGCAGGTGTTCGGCCACTCCGATCAAGATGGCCGCTGCTCCCCGGCGGTTGAGTGGTGAGGTGGCCAGCTTCTTTCCCCTGGTACTCCAGGTCCGAGCCGAGCAGCAGACGGTCAGCTCCGCTCCTCGGTGGGGGGCGGTTGTTCCCCCCCTGCTTGTTGGGCTCGACGGGAGGGCTTTTCTCCAACGGAGGGATGGGCTCCGTTCCCGCTGCTGGACGGGGTTGCTCGGTGTCCTTCTGCTTGGACGGAGACGGCCTCGACATCGCGCTCCAGTCCCAGGCCCGCAGAACCACGTCATCCTTGTCCGCCTCCTCCTGGGCGGTGGCGTTGTGCGGCGTCATCAGGTGCGCCGGGTTCTCCTCGCCTCGAAGTACACGGCCGAGCTGATGCAGCCTGTTCTCCACCAGCAGCAGGATGGCGCTGATGATGACGGGCGCGCTGTGCGTCCGAGCCGGGTCGGGCACCGCGCCCATGGCGACGCTGTCCGCGATCCAATGGGCGCCCTCGATGGCGTAACGAATTTCCCCCAGCTCGGCCGAGAGGCCGATGTGTTCCATCTGCGTTCCTCCTCGGGTGGATTGGATGAAGGCGCACTAGCCGACCAGCCAGGACGTCAGCGGGGATGACCGCCATGAGCCTTATCCCGAGGAGCACGCGGCTTTGACGGGCCACGACTACGGAGATGCCGGGCCGCGCGAAGTTGGTGGGCGAGAACACCATCAGGCCCGAGGAGCAAGGACGAGTGGCCATGAAGGTGGAACTGTTCCATCCGGGAGCTATGCCGTGAATACCCACGGGGCAGCCCTGGTGGGCTCCAGGTGTGAGCCGCTGACGAGGCTGCCCCCCCTTCTGGAGCAGGTGTCACATCCCGGTCGCGGCATGTGCGATCAGGATCTACATCCGCATATCCGATGGCGCACGCGCTACGACACTCGCCTGCAAGGCGTCGTAAATTGTCGGTTGCATGCGGTACGCTCCTTCTGGGAGAACCCGCCGCCCGCCATGTCCAGCGACCCCAGTGACTTGAAGGTGTTCGCCGCTCCCGTTTTCCGAGGGGGACGATTCGACGACCACGCCATCCCGGTCGACGTGCTGCCGCAGTTCCTGGCCTACAAGAACTTGGTGCGGGACCTCGCGATGGCCCTCTTCCGGAAGAGGAACAACCGGATCCGCGTCCCCGCCCACTTCGAGGACGCGTTCCAACTTAAGTTGCAGAACGTCGAGAAGGACTGCGCCGTGCCGGTGTTTGCACGTGCGGAGGCGCAGTTCGCTGGCGTGACGATCGACCCCTTGGATGCTGGGCAGGCGGGCGACTACTATGACGAGGCCCGGGATATTATCTCGGATACAATCCACGCCCTGGCCACTCAGCAGGCGTTGCCCGACGACTTCCCCGAGGAATTTCTCGAGGACCTGCTCGCCCTCGGCAAGTACCTCCAGGACGATGAGTCGCTCGAATTCCGCGGCCCATCCCGGGCAGCAGGCCCCAGTACGACGCCATGGTGCGCGTGCTCATTGAGTCCCGCCTGGCACAGCCCTCCTATCGGAAGCTCGCGGAACTGAGCGAAACCGTCGTTGGCTTCGACTGGGATACCGGGCGCTTCCGCCTCCGCACTCTCGATGGTTACTACGTGGTCGGGAGTCACACTGCCAGTACTGCGGGCGCCTTGGCGAAGGCCATCAACGAGAAGAACTTCTCCAGGGTGCGTGTTTTAGGGGAGGTCACCTTTACTCACGACCACATTCCGCAGAAGATCAACGATATCCGCGAAGCGCGCGGTTGGTCTGGAAGCAACGAGGCGAGCGTGCGCCAGGTTGAGGAACGCATCAAGGAACTCCAAACCCTGAAACCAGGGTGGCTCGACAACGAGCATGGCCGCGCGCTACCTGAGGAAGGGTTGTCGTGGCTGGAGGGGTTGCTGATCGGCCTGATGGTTGAGCGCTACCTACCCAAGCCGCGCCTCTATGCTACTCCCGACGGCGAGGTAGAAGCCGAATGGTCGTTCGGCACCTGGGAAGTCAGCGCGACCATCGACCTTGAAAAGAAGAGCGCGTGGATGCACGCGGCGAATGTGGAGACGCTTGAAGACGCGGAGGAAACGCTGGACCTCGGAACGCGGACGGGAGTGGGAAGCCTCGTCGCATTCTTGATGCAGTACGGCACGTTCGGCTCGGAGGTGGCCTGATGTCCGTACTGAAGGAGGAACTGGTGCCGTCCGGCGAACACTTGTACCGCCAAGTGAGCCCAAGTAGTGCATGGCTGAACGACGGCCGAGTGACGAGTGTCGCGTTCAGTCCATGGCCCAAGGACGAAGGGCTCCTCTCGGTGTCATGCGGTTCGCGCACGAGCGCCGAGCAGAGCTACGAGCACTACACGAAGACGCTCGGCTTCCCCTCGGCGGGAGTGTGGGCCGTCACGACCCAGGAAGTTGCGGATGTTGGCATGAAGTCTTACTGGTCGCCTGTCGAGCCGCCCCACCCGCATCCAGATCCCGCGCATGGATCCATCGACTTTCGAGGGCTCGACCAGAAAGCCGTGAAGACGCGCAGCAAAGCGCTCGCGGCGAAGGCGCACAATCGCGGTCGGCGTCATCCGCCGATTGATCAAGCACAGCCGGCAGTGCCACCGCCAACTGCGGCACCCGCTTCGACTGACCAGTCAGCGACTCAAAAGTAGCGTCCGTAGCCGCCATTCCGGGCATCGTGGGGCGATGGGCTTGCCCCGGTAGCACCTACGATCACTCTGGTCGGCTCGTAGGTCCTGTCGGGGCAAGCCGCCTGCGTGCCTCTCTCAAGTAGCCGTCTCCCGGCCTCCCACACGTCGGCGGACACAGCGGTACGCAGGGGCTCGCCGCTCTTGGTCTGCGGACACCCCAACACGCCCGCGACACCCTCGGCATCGCCCCGGTACGGCTCCACGCTTCCCATCTTGGCGAAGCGCACCAGTTCCGTGACGTGCCAGCCGGTGCCCGCCTGCACATCCATCCCGTCACGCCAGTAGGGAGCCAGGTGCTCCCGGGCCAGGAGGTAGTGCTCTCGGGGAATCACCTTGTCCCGCTTCCACTGCTCGGGCCTCGCCTGGGGCACCACCAACGTCTGGAACGTCGGGTCCTCGTTCACCGAGAGCAGGTGCTTCTCCTTGCGCAGCCAGGAGTAGAGGCTCTTGAGCACCGCGATCCGGTGGGGGACGTTTCCGGCTGTCTTCAACGCGGGCTTGATGTGGTCCACGAGGCTGAGCTTCCGCAGGTCGAGCCCCTTGAGCTGGTCCGCCCACCACGCGAGGTAACGCTGCTGCTTCTCCAGCCACTCGCGTGAGTTCTTCTTCGTGTCCCGGCTCCACAGCAGGAACTCTTCCGCGAGCGGCGCATCCAGGTAGATCGGCTGCTCGTGCGGCAGGCCCGCCGGGTTGTAGTTCTCCGGGTCGGTCTCGAACCGCTTGAGCTGCTCCATGGCCGCACGGAGCGTGCTGGCCCGGGTGCTGACCTTGTAGCTCCGCCCGTTGATCATGCGGCGGATCACGTAGACCTTCCGGCCCTTCGAATCGTGGCGGACGAACCCGCCCTCCCACGTCTCCGCGTAGTCCTGGCTCTTGCTCGTGCCCTCGCCCATGTCCTCGACCTCCATTGGGGAGAACGTGCGGGGGCTTGCCCGTATTTTGCCCATGAGCTTCGCGGGTAAAAAGAAAGGGCGTCGAACCGAAGTCCGACGCCCTGAGAACTCTTTGCTTTGTGTGCCCAGGGGCGGAATCGAACCACCGACACGGGGATTTTCAGTCCCCTGCTCTACCAACTGAGCTACCTGGGCGTGCTGCTCAACCGCGCGAAGTACGGGCGATTTACGGGGACTCGGCCCTCCCGTCAAGCGGGTTCTTCAACTCCCCTCCACTTCTCCCCCTTCCCCTCTCCCGCTCGCACGCCCGGCCTCCGTCCCTCCTTCTCCCACGCACCGCCCGTGCGTTTTCCCGTTAGATCCTCCCCTGTCCTCCTGGAGGCCCCTCGCGTGAGCTGGCTCAACTACCACCACCTCCTCTACTTCTGGACCGTCGCCCGCGCCGGCTCCATCGCCAAGGCCAGCCAGGAGCTCCGCCTCGCCCAACCCACCATCAGCGCCCAGCTCAAGCTCCTCGAGGAGTCGCTCGGCCACAAGCTCTTCGAGCGGCAGGGCCGCCGCCTCGTCCTCACCGACGTCGGCCGCACCGTCCTGCGCTACGCCGAGGACATCTTCCGCCTCGGCAACGAGCTCAAGAACGTCGTCAACGGCCTCCCCTCCGGCCAGCACCTCCGCTTCTCCGTCGGCGTCACCGATGTCGTCCCCAAGCTCGTCGCCGAGCGGCTCCTCCAGCCCGCCTTCGACGTCTCCCCCGACATCCACATCACCTGCAAGGAAGGCCCCCTCCCCCAACTCCTCGCCTCCCTCGCCCTCCACGAGCTCGACGCCGTCATCGCCGACGCCCCCTCCTCCGAGCCCGTCAGCATCCGCGCCTTCAACCACCTGCTCGGCAAGTGCGGCGTCTCCTTCTTCGCCGCCCCCAGGCTCGCCCACCTCGCCAAGGGTTTTCCCCGCTCGCTCGACGCCGCCCCCATGCTCCTGCCCTCGGACTCCTCCTCCGTCCGCCGCTCGCTCGAGCTCTGGTTCGACTCCCAGGGCATCCACCCCGTCATCGTCGGCGACTTCGACGACAGCGCCCTCATCAAGGCCTTCGGCCAGCGCGGCCACGGCGTCTTCGCCATCCCCTCCGTCATCGAGGACGAGGTCTCCCGCCAGTTCAACGTCTCCGTCATCGGCCGCACCGATGACATCGAGACCTGCTTCTACGCCATCTCCGTCGAGCGCCGGCTGCGCCATCCCGCCGTCGTCGCCATCGCCGAGACCGCTCGCTCACGGTTGTTCGGGTAGGGGCTCCGGGGGGGAACCCGGGATGCGTGGCACCCTCACCCCGTCCCTCTCCCGGAGGGCGAGGGGAGATTGAACAGAGTGGGGGGTGCTGGTTCACGGGGAACGGTGCACCTCGCGGCCGTCCACCACCGTGGCCACCACCTTCGCGTCCACCAGGGCCTTCGCCTCGTCCGACACCGGGTCCACCGACAGCACCGTGAAGTCCGCGTCCATCCCCTCCACCAGACGCCCCCTCCGCTCCTCCGCGAACGACGCCCACGCCGGCCCCACCGTGAAGCCCTCCAGCGCTTCCTGTCCCGTCAGCCGCTCCTGCCGCTGCCACCCTCCCTCCGGCTTCCCCGCCGCGTCCTGACGCGTCCTCGCCGCGTACAGCCCCGCCAGCACGTCCGGGTTCTCGATGGGGAAGTCACTCCCCAACGCCAGCACCGCCCCCGCCTCCTTCAGGCTCTTCCACGCGTACGCCCCCTTCAGCCGCTCCGCCCCCAGCCTCGCCTCCGCCCACCCCATGTCGCTCGTCGCGTGCGCCGGCTGCACGCTCGCCACCAGCCCCGCTTCCCCCAGCTTCCGGATGTCCTCGGGCCTCAATATCTGCGCGTGCTCCACCCGGTGCCTCAGCGGCTTCGTCCCCGTCGCCGCCGACGCGCGGATCAGCGTGTCCACCACCAGCGTGTTCGCCCGGTCTCCAATCGCGTGCACGCACACCTGGAAGCCCCGCTCCATGAAGGCCCACGTCCTCCTCGCCAGTTCCTCCGGCTCCATCAGCAACAGCCCCGTCTCCCCCGGCGCGTCACTGTAGGCCTCGTGCAGCGCCGCCCCTCGCGAGCCCAGCGCCCCGTCCAGCAGGAACTTCACCGCCTTCATCTCCAGCATCCGCCCCCCGTACGTCCCCAGCTCCAGGTACGTGTGCCGGTCCTCCCCCTGCCCGTCCGCCATCGCGTACACCCGCACCGGCAGCCGCCCCGCCATGTCCCACGCCTGCAGCTTCCGGAACGTCCGCAGGTCCATCCCCGCGTCGTGCACCCCCGTCAGCCCCACCTGCGCGCAGCGCTCCAGCGCCGCCGAGAGTCTCGCCTCCAGCTGCTCGTCCGTCGGCGGCGGCACCCCCTTCACCACCAGGTCCATCGCGTTGTCCACCAGCACCCCCGTCGGCTCCCCCTTCTCGTCCCGGAGGATCCGCCCTCCCGCCGGGTCCGGCGTCTCGCGCGAGATTCCCGCTCGCCTCAGCGCCTCCCCGTTCACCCACGCCGCGTGGTGGTCCACCCGCGTCAGGTACACCGGCGTCCGCGGGAAGCGCGCGTCCAGCTCGCTCCTCCCGGGGAAGCGCTGGCCCGGCCACCCGTTCTGGTCCCAGCCCTTTCCCACCAGCCAGTCGCCCTGGAAGCTCGTCGCCGGGGCCTCCGCCAGGCGCCGCACCACCTCGTCCACCGATCGTGCGCCCTCGAGTCGCGCCACCGTCAGGCTCCGGCCCAGCCCCGCGATGTGCGCGTGCGCGTCCACCAGCCCCGGCACCATCACCGCGTCGCCATAGTCGACGACCCGCGCTCCCTCCCCCGCCGCCTTCAGCACCTCCTCCTTCGTCCCCACCGCCACCAGCCGCCCCCGCCGCACCGCCAGCGCCCGAGCCTCCGGCTTCCGCTCGTCCAGCGTCCGGATCCGCCGTGCCACGTAGACTGTCGTCTCCACTCGCGCTCCCTCGGGCGCCCTCCGGGCGCACCCCTGCCCCAGTGCCAGCACCAGTGCCCCCATCAGGCACATCCGCGCCGCACTCCGGGCTCTCGTTCCTGCTCCGTGTTGGGATGAACGTCCCCGCATCGACGGCGCCACTGTGCGCCAGCCGCTCGCCCCTGTCACCGTCCCCGTGGGACCCGGGGAGCTCTCGTGGGCTCGACCCGGGGTTCTCGATACCCTCACCCCCGGCCCCTCTCCCGGAGGGCGAGGGAGAGGAGCCACGGTGGGCTCCTCTTCACGAGGGCGACCTCGGCGGCTTGGGGCTACGGAGGCGTTCCTCCGTCCGTGTCCGTCGGGATGTTGAGCGGACCCGAGGGCCCCGGCGGCTCCGCCGGCACCAGCTGCGAGTCCTCCTTCTGCGCCGGATCCTGGATCGGCATCGCGTTCTCCGTTCCCGGGGGCTGTGTCGTCCGGCAGGCCAGCAGGGAAACGACCACTCCTATCGTGATGAGCAGGGCATGGCGCATGCGTCCTCCTGAAAGCATCCCCCTCCCACCGTAGGGAGCCCCTCCCTCCTCCGCAATGCGCTCCCTCGCCGCTCCGTCCTCCATCGGATGCACGCGCCCCGGGGGCGCTCAGTACGGCGACGCCGAGAGGACCCCATTGTTCACGCTGCGCAGGTAGTAGCCGCTCGTGGGCCACGTCCACAGGTTGAACTGCCCGCCGGCATCCACCCGCCAGATGCGGTAGTCCGTGTAGCTCAGCGCCACTCCCGGCTCGCACCTCTCCGGCGCGTGCGTGCCCTGGACGAAGTACGCCGGGCCCGCGCCCATCACCGTCGCCAGGCCGTTCCTGTCCACCACCACCGACGTCCCCTCGTTGATGCCCAGCCCCATCACCGTGGCGTCGTACCCGTCGCGGATCCGCCGCGCCACGAAGGCCATCAGCCGCCCCATCCGGTCCCGCTGCCCGAAGTGCGTGT
Source organism: Archangium sp. (assembly GCF_057119385.1). NCBI lineage: Bacteria > Pseudomonadati > Myxococcota > Myxococcia > Myxococcales > Archangiaceae > Archangium > Archangium sp. The sequence goes on from NZ_DBNGVP010000131.1 coordinate 17,787, forward strand.
CCACGATGACCTCGTCCATCTGCGGCCACAGGAAGAAGTCCTTCGAGAACGTCATGTACCGGTTGTAGGGGTTGGCCAGCGCCTCATCCGAGTACACGCTGCCACTGCACGCGTTGTAGATGTGCTCCCCCTGCACCATGGCCCCCGCGCTGGTGCCGCCCACCGTGCCGCCGCGCGCCCACACCGCGTCCACCGCGCGCTGCAGCCGCGTTCCGCTGTAGTACGTGATGTAGTCGCACTGGTCCCCGCCCGCGAAGAACACCACCTCCGCGTTGCGCACCGCCGTCTCCACCTCGAGCGTGTTCGCGTCGTTGTAGCTCGGCACCACCAGCGTCTCCACCGAGTCCACCCCGTTCATCGCGGCGACGGGCGCGTTGTAGCCATTGGTGCCCGTGGCGCGGATGACGACCACGTCCACCTTCGTCGCGCACGTGGTGCACCCGCGCGCCTGATCGATCATCCACTGGATGGCCGGATCCACGTCCGGACCGCCACCGCCCAGGTTCAGCGCCGGGCCGTACAGCGTCGGATTCACGTCCGCCGCGTTGCCCGTCAGGTACCGCGTCACCTTCGCCTCCGCTCCCGTCCCCACCAGCACCGCCGCCGTCACCAGCGCTCCACACGCCACACGCAAATCCTTGAACATCATGGATAGCCTCCACTCCGAGTGAGGCGCGGTTCTTAGGTGACGGCGTCGCGAAGGGTCAATCCTCGGGCCCCGCGCCTCGCGTCATGCCATCGTCATTCCATCGTCATTCCAGTGCCGTTGCGCGGGCCGCCGTCTCCACGGCGGCGCGCGGCGTGGACGGCTCCTCCATGGCTGTGCCAAGAGGCGCTCCGCACCGTCACCAGTGACGGGGAGGGGTTCATGCACAATCCAGGTTCATTGGCGCGAGCACATCGCGCCGTGCTGCTGCTCGTGTGGCTCGCGGCACTGCCCGCGCTCGCCCAGGGCACGTCGGTCATCACCGGCACGGTGATGGACGCGGAGACGAAGAAGCCACTGGCGGACGCGGTCGTCACCGCCACCTCACCCAACCTGCAGGGCGAGAAGGTGGCCCTCACGGATGAGTCGGGCCTCTACCGGCTGCCGCAACTGCCGCCGGGCACGTACACGTTGCGGCTGGAGCGCGAGGGCTACCAGCCCTTCGCCCGCGAGGACGTCCAGCTGCGGCTGGAGACCACCCTGCGCGTCAACGTGATGCTGCTGCCCGAGGGGCTCCAGTCCACCATCGACGTGGTGGCGCAGGCGCCCACGGTGGACGTGGGCTCCACCACCACGGGTGTCAACGTGAGCGCCGACTTCGCCCGCCGCATCGCCCTGTCCGCGCCGGGCAGCAAGGGCTCGGCGTCGCGCTCCTTCGAGTCGCTGGCCGAGGTGGCCCCCGGCGTCCAGGCCGACACCTACGGCATGTCCATCAATGGCACCAGCTCGCCGGAGAACGGCTTCGTCATCGACGGGCTGAGCGTGGGAGATCCCGCCTTCGGCCTGCTCGGCACGCAGCTGAGCGTGGAGTTCGTGCAGGAGGTCAACGTCATCAGCGGTGGCTTCATGCCCGAGTATGGCCGGGCCACCGGCGGCGTGATGAACGTGGTGACGAAGTCCGGCTCCAACCAGTTCCACGGCTCCGTCTTCGGCACGCTGGCGCCGGGCGGGCTGTACGCCGGCCGCATGAGCACGCTGCGCGAGGGCGCCATCGGCACGGACGTGCGCATGTGGAACCAGGGGGACGTGGGCTTCGAGCTCGGCGGTCCCATCCTCCAGGACAAGCTGTGGTTCTTCGTGGGCGCCGCCACCGCCGCCAACCGCCAGCGCCTGGAGCGCAGCCTCTACACCGTCGACTTCGACGCCGCCGGCAACGAGACGAACGCCACCCCCATCGCCAACACCCGGCGTGACTGGTTCGCGGATCAGCGCTCGTACCAGTACATCGGCAAGCTCACCTACAACCTCAACGCGGACCACGCGCTGTCGCTCTCCGTCATGGGCACGCCCTACGAGTCGGGCGGCAAGGGCCGCTTCGGCTTCGACCCCGAGGACGGCCGCGTGGAGACGCGCAGCCTCACCGGCAGCTTCGACGCCCTGGCGCACCGCTACACCAACGACTCGCGCGACGTGGCCCTCAAGCTCAACTCGTCCTTCCTGGACAAGCGGCTGCTGCTGGACGCGAGCCTCGGCTGGCACCACCAGAGCAACACCTTCCTCGCCTCGGACGGCAGCGAGCTGGGCGGGAGCACCGGCTTGGCCGGCGTCCCCCGCTTCAACTACCGCCGCGCCAACCCCCACTCCATCAGCGAGTTCGAGGCGCTGGAGGACCCCACGGTGTGCGACCCGGCCACGCCCGGCGGCACCACGCGCTGCCCGGCCTATACGTACGCCTACGCCGGCCCCGGCCGCCTCAATGACGACGTGCTGGACCGCTACCAGGCCAAGGTGGTGGGCACCTACCTGATGGAGGCGCTCGGCCACCACGTGATGAAGGCGGGCCTGGACCTGGACTACGTGACGGCCACCGGCCGCGTGGCCTTCTCCGGAATGGGCACGTACCGCGAGGACCGCCGGGGCCGCTTCTGGCAGCTCCACCGCTCCATGGGCTACATGCTCGGCCCCGACGAGCCGAAGATCCTCCCGCTGTGGAACACCGCCTCCTCGTCCAACGGGATTGGCGCCTTCGTGCAGGACAGCTGGAGCGTGCTGGACAAGGTGTCGCTCAACGTGGGCCTGCGCTACGACATGCAGACGCTCTACGGCGGAGACGGGCGCCTGGCCGTGGCCCTGCCCAACCAGTTCTCCCCGCGCATCGGCGTGGTGTACGACTTCACCCAGCAGGGCCGCTCCAAGCTGTTCGCCAACTACGCGCGCTACTACCAGAACACCGTCATGGAGATGGTGAACGCGCAGTTCCCCGGCGAGCGCCGCCTCCAGTCCTTCTACCGCGCGGCCCGCGGCACCACGCCCGGGTGTGATCCGCTCCGCCAGGAGGCCCCCTACGCCGAGTGCAGGGACCCGGGCAACCTGCAGACGCTCTACGACCGGGGCTACAGCAACGAGCAGGACCCCAACGCGAAGTGGCTCCCCATCCGCGGCGACAACGTGCCCGTGGATCCGAGGCTGGAGGCCCAGTCGTCGGACGAGTTCGTCGTCGGCGGCGAGTACCAGCTCTTCGACGACGCCCGGGCCGGCCTCACGTACACGCGCCGGTACATGAACGCCGTCATCGAGGACATGAGCAACGACCAGGCCACCACCTTCTTCCTGGGCAACCCGGGCCAGGGCATCGCCTCGTCGTTCCCACGGGCCGTGCGCGACTACGACGCCGTCACCGTCTTCCTCGACAAGCGCTTCTCCAACCAGTGGCTGGGCCAGATTTCGTACACCTGGTCCTCGCTGCGCGGGAACTACACCGGCATGTTCCGTCCGGAGAGCGGCCAGCTCGCGCCCAACATCACCTCGGACTTCGACCTGGCCTCGCTGCTGCAGAACCGCCTGGGCCCGCTGCCCAGCGACCGCGCCCACGCCATCAAGGCCTACGGCGCGCGCGAGTTCCTGCTTCCCGGCAAGGTGCTGCTGGACGTGGGCCTCACCTACCGGGGGCAGTCGGGCACGCCGCTGAGCGTGCTGGGCTCGCATGACCTGTACGGCGACGGCCAGGTGTACCTGCTCGAGCGCGGCGCCGCCGGCCGGCTGCCGTGGGTGCACAACATCGACGCCCGCGTGGGCGTGGGCTACCCCGTGGCCCGGGGCGTGGTGGCCACCCTCAGCGCCGACGTCTTCAACGTCTTCAACTTCCAGCAGGAGGTGGCCCGGGACCAGAACTACACGTTCGACGTGGTGGACCCCCTCGTCAACAGCCGCGACCTGGCCGCCCTGGAGGGACTCGACGTCAAGCGCAACCCCAACTACGGCAAGACGACGGCCTACCAGGCGCCCCGCAGCATCCGCGTCTCCGCCAAGCTGAGCTTCTGAGCACTCCGGGAAACCCCATGAGACCGAACATGAAGAGCCCCCTTCTGGGATGTGCCGTCCTCCTGTCACTGAGCGGCTGTGCCTTCGAGCAGCCCCCCGTGCGCTGCATCGTCGGCCGCGGCGGCCACGCCGTGCGCTACGTGCTCAAGGAGGGCAGCGGCGCCTGCGCCTCGAAGAAGCCGGAGATCGTCGGCGTGCAGAAGTACAACCCGCCCGGCGCGCAGACGCAGACGGTGGCGCTCCAACCGGACGCCCTGTTCCGGCTGGTGGGCGAGGACGCGGACGAGAGCCACTCGCCCATCTCCCTGGGCTCGCTGCGCGAGGACATGCCCGGCCAGGACGGCTTCTGCCGCGTGCAGGACGTGTCCGAGGGCCGCCAGCAGGTGACGGAGGAGCCGGGCGTGGACGTGCGCTACGCGTGGAGCGACGTGCGCTTCCACGTGAGCGCCGCCGCGCCGGGCACGCAGTGGCTCGCCACGGTGCGCTACACCGAGGGCACCTGCTCGGCCACCTACGAGGCCATTGGCGTCTTCCCCGCCGTCTCCTGCCACGTGCGCAACGACGACGGAGACCTCGAGTACAACGAGGACGGCACGCCGAAGACGGATGCCCGGCTGTGCCGCGAGCCCGACTACGACACCCTGCTCGCCCTGGACGAGTCGTTCCCCGTCCGGTGCGACGAGGCCAGCGCCCTGTGCGTGCTGGACTCGGACAGCGTGCCCGCCTTCAAGCGCGGCAACTGAGGCACGCCGGAGGAAGGACGAGGGGGCTCAGGGCCTGGAGCGGCCCGCCCGCACCAGGAAGGCGCACAGGCCCACCACCAGCGCCAGCGCGGCGAGGCTGCCCGCCCCCGCCTCCAGCAGGGGGAGCTTCGGCCGCGCATAGCCGAAGCCGCCCACCAGCACCGCCACCGCCAGCCCCGCGAGCCCCTCGCCCGCCACCAGGCCCGAGGCCGCCAGCACGCCGGGGCCTCCCTCCGCGTCCTCCTCCGTCTTCCGGCTCCAGCCGTCCGCGAGCCGCCGCGCCACGCCTCCCACGAAGATGGGCGCCATCGCCGCCAGCGGCAGGTACACGCCGATGGCGAAGCCCAGCCCGTTCACCCCCGCCAGCATCGCACCCACCGACAGCCCCGCGCCCGCCAGCACCAGGTCCTTGGGCAGCGAGCCCGACATCAGCCCCTCGATGATCGTCTTCATCAACGTGGCCTGGGGCGCCGGCAGCTCCTGCGAGCCGAACCCGTACGCCTTGCCCAGGAAGAGCAGCGTCGCCGCCACCGCCCAGCACGCCGTCGCCGCGCCGATGTACTGGCCCACCTGCTGCACCGCGGGCGTGGCCCCCACGAGCTGCCCCGTCTTCAAGTCCTGCGAGATGTCTCCCGCCTTGGACGCGGCGATGGCCACCACCGTGCCCACCATCAGCACCGCCGCCTTCATGCCCGGGCCCGTCCACCCCAGCAGCGTGAACACCCCGCCAATGCACAGCAGCGTCACCAGCGTGATGCCCGACGTGGGCTGCGACGACACACCCACCAGCCCCACGATGCGCGAGGCCACCGCCACGAACGCCACACCCAGCACGCCCACGCCCACCGCGCACACCACCCGCTGCACCAGGCTCAGCTCGCCGCCCAGCAGCCCCGGCACCACCACCAGCGCGCCCACCACCCCCACCAGCACCACCCCCACCACCCTGCCCGGGATGTCCCGCTCCGTCCGGCCCCCGGCCTCGTCCGCGGACTCCCCGCGCGAGCCCCGCCACCCGCTCGCCACCGCCAGGAAGGCCCCCGCCATGGACGGCAGCGCCTTCACCACCGTGGCGATGCCCGCCGCCGCCACCGCGCCCGCGCCGATGTAGCGCACGTACCGGCTCCAGATGGTGCCCGCGTCCATCTGCGACACCAGCTTCGTGGCCTCCGGCGCCAGCGGCACCGTCAGCGCCCCTCCCACGTGGGTGATGAGCGGAATGAGCACCAGCGAGGAGATGACGCTGCCCGACACCACGATGGCCGACTGCCGGAAGCCCAGGATGTAGCCCACCGCGATGAGCGCCGGGGCGATCTCCATCGCCAGCTCCGCGTTGCGCAGCCCCGGCAGCGCCAGGCCCACTTCCCCCGGCACCAGCCGCAGCAGCTCCAGCACCAGCTTCACCCCCGCGCCCAGCAGCAGGCCCCGGAAGATCCACGTCCCCGCGGACGTGCTCGCGCGCTCGCCCGTGGTGGCGTGGAGCACCTCCGCGCACGCCCGGCCCTCCGGGTACGGCAGCTCCTTCGCCGAGCGCACCAGCAGCAGGCGCCGCAACGGAATCATCGCCGAGATGCCCAGCAGGCCGCCCAGCAGCGCCAGCCCGGCGATCTGCCAGTACGACGGCACCAGCCCCCACAGGAAGAGCGCCGGCAGCGTGAAGATGGAGCCCGTGGCCAGCGCCGTCGACGCCGAGCCGATCGTCTGCGCCAGGTTCGCCTCCTGGATGGAGGCCCGGCCGCCCAGGGCGCGGAAGAGCGCCACCGTCATCACCGCCACCGGAATGGAGGTGGCCACCGTCATGCCCACCCGCAGGCCCAGGTAGGCGTTGGCCGCGCCGAACATCGCCCCGAACACCACGCCCGCCACCACCGCGCGCCGCGTGAGCTCCACGGGCGCCAGGGAGGAATCGGCCACGGGCACCGCGACCGGTGCCGCGGGCGTGGGCTCGTGGGAAGGAGCCGGAGAACCGCTCGCCGGAGAACCACTCATGGAGACACCGTCCGTTGCGGAAGATTGAAGCGCTGGCCATCCACCAGCACGTGCTGCACCAACCCCGAGACCGACAGGCGGTTGTCCGCCGTCCGCGTCACCCGCGCCTTCGCGGCGTCGTACAGCACCACCCACCCCTGCCCCACCACCTCCAGCGTCCCGTCCGGCTTCACCCACGCCGCCGTCGCCTCGTCGATTCCCACCCCCAGCAGCTCCGGGTGCTCCGCCACCAGGTTCACCAGCCGCCCCTGCCGCTTCCTCGCCATGAAGTGCGAGTCCACGATCGTCCCCGGCCACAGCCCGATGCCTCGCGTCGTCACGATGTTCGACGCGCGCAGCACCGTCTCGTCCCCCTCCCCCACGAACATCACCTCGCTCTGGCACGCCGCTCCCGCGCTCGTCCCCGCCACCACGCCTCCGCGCGCCAGCAGCTCCCGCAGCGCCTGCAACACCGGCGTGTCCACCAGCCGCTGCGCAATCCGGTTCTGGTCCCCTCCACCGAAGAAGACGCCACCCGCGCCCTTCACCGCCTCCACCACCTCGGGCTTCAGCGCGTCCCGGCGCTCGTCGAGGTGCACCACCCGCACCTCCTTCGCCCCCACCGCCTCGAGCTGCTTCTTCAGCTCCTCTCCCGACGGGCGGCTCTCCTCGCTCGCCATCGGGAACACCACCACCGGCCGCTCCGCCCCTCCCGCCAGCTCCACGAAGCGCTTCAGCACCTCCGGCGGCTTGAAGCCTCCCCCGATCAACAGCAGGTGCCCACCTCGCACCGGAGCCGGCGCCGGCGCCTCGGCGGGCTCGCGCCTCGAGGGCTCTCCGTCGCGCGCCAGCGCCGCCGCGCAGCCCGTCAGCGACAGCCCCAGCAGCAGCGCCACCGCCATCCGCACCCGCGCCACGCTCCGGCTCACGCGCGCTCCCCCTCGCCGAGGTACCGGCTCAGCCCCACCACGTTCATGGCCGCGCGCCGCGCCAGCGAGTCCACCACCAGGTACTCGTTCTCCGTGTGGAAGCCACCCCCCTCGGGCCCCACTCCGTCCAGGCAGAGGGCCCCCATCCGGGACACGTGGTTCATGTCCCCCACCCCCGCCGTGGCCACGCCCTGGATGTTCATCCCCAGGTCCCTCGCCGCCCCCACGTAGGCCTCCAGCACCGCCTTCGTGCGCGCCGACTCCGCCATGGGCGGCGCCTCCAGGCTCCCCTCGAAGCGCACCGGCGCCCCCGCCTCCGCCCCCACCCGCTCGGCGATGCGCCCCAGCTCCTCCAACACCGCCTCCCCCACCGCCAGCTCCGTGAAACGCCACTCCAGCTCGCACTCGGCGTGGTCCGGAATCATGTTCAGCGCCACCGGCCCCACCGCCACCTTCCCGCCCGGCGACACCGTCAGCCCGGGGAAGCGCGCCTCCAGCGCCTCGGCCGCCACCACCGCCCTCGCCATCGACGTGAAGGCGTTCACCCCCGTGTCGTGCGCGATGCCCGCGTGCCCCGACTTCCCCGTCGCGATGAAGCGCCCCGCCCCCAGCCCCTTGCGCGCCACCACCAGCCCTCCGCACGGCCTCGCCGCCTCGAAGCACAGCGCCAGGTCCACCCCCTCCGCCGCCTTCCTCAGCGCCGCCATCCCCGTCGGCGAGCCCAGCTCCTCGTCCGTGTTCAGCAAGAAGCGCCAGTGGGCCAGCCCCAGCGCCCCCAGCCCCTTAAACAGCTCGAGCGTCAGCAGCCCCGTCACGATGCCGCCCTTCATGTCCGAGACGCCCGGCCCCCTCCACCGCTCCGCGCTCCGCTCCACCAGCTTCTGGAAGCCGTGCTCCTTCGGGAACACCGTGTCCAGGTGGAAGCTCATCAGCACCGTGGGCCGCCCCCGCTCCGGCTCCGGCGAGCACGCCAGCAGGTGCCTCCGGAAAGGGGCACTCCCCGCCTCGCGCGGCTCCGGCATGGGGATTTCGAGCACCTGCGTCTCCAGGCCCAGCGCGCGCAGCCTCGGCTCCAGGAGCGACAGGCACGCCGCCACCCCCTCCGCGTTCTCCGCGTGGCTGTTGGTCTCCACCAGCGACGCCAGCAACTCGAGCGTCTCGGGCATCCGGCGCCGGGCCTCGGCGAGCACTTCTTCGGGATTCAGTGGGTTTCGGGACACGGCGGCGCGGTGTAGCACAGGATCGCCCCCGTACACCCTCACCCCCCGCCCTCTCCTCCGCCCCCGCATCCTCGAGCTGCTTCTTCAGCTCCGCTCCGTGGGACGGCTCTTCTCGCCCGCCATCGGGAACACCTCCACCGGCCGCTCCGCCCCTCCCGCCAGTTCCACGAAGCGCTTCAGGACGGCCAGCGACTTGATGCCTCCGCCCATCAGCGGCAGGTGCCCGCCTCGCTCGGGCTTCTGGTTCTCGACGGGCGACAGCGCCACCCCGGCGCCGGGATTCGGTTGGATGCGCTGCATGACTCCGCCCGTCTGTATCACAGGCGACACCCGGCCCTTTCCGGGCCGTGCTCGGCTGGATGGTTGCCTTCCAGGGAGGGGCGACACGCTGGCGCACAGTGGATATGTGGTCCGGGCTGATTCACGGACTGGAGTACGGGGACGGATACCCTCACCCCGTCCCTCTCCCGGAGGGAGAGGGGAAGGAGGCGCGATGGGTGGGTTGGGGCGTTCGGTTTGGACGGTGCTCCTGCTGGGTCTGTTGCTGCTCGGCCAGCCGGCCAGTCATGCGGATTCTCCCGCTCCTCCCATCGTCTCCCGCTGCGTCCTCGATGGCACCGTGGATGCCGGCTCCCGCGCCTACCTCGTCGACTGTGTCCGCCGCGCCCACGAGGCCGGTCATCAGGCGCTCCTCGTCCGCCTCGACACTCCCGGCGGTGAGCTCGAGTCCACCCGCGACATCGTCCGCGCCTTCCTCGGCGCCCCCATTCCCGTCCTCGTCTGGGTCGGTCCCTCCGGTGCCCGCGCCGGCAGCGCGGGCGTCTTCATCACCCTCGCCTCCCACCTCGCGGCCATGGCTCCCGGGACCAACATCGGCGCCGCACACCCCGTCGTCGGGCTCACCGGCCAGGACCCCGAGGACGCCGGTGGCAAGGAGATGGCCCGCAAGATCGAGAACGACGCCGTCGCCTTCGTCGAGTCCATCGCCAGACAGCGCGGCCGCAACGTCGAGTGGGCCATCCGCGCCGTCCGCCAGAGCGAGTCCGTCCCCGCCGAGAAGGCCCTCGCCCTCCATGTCATCGAGCACGTCGCCCCCTCCCAGGAAGCCTTCCTCGAGTGGGCCCATGGCCGCTCCGTCACCGTCGGCGACTCGCCCGTCACCCTGCGCACCGCCAACGCCCAGCTCGTCGAGCTGCACCCCTCCTTCTCCCAGCGCTTCCTCCACGCCCTCGCCCAGCCCGCCGTCGTCTACATCCTCTTCCTCCTCGCCGGCCTCGGCATCGCCGTGGAGCTCACCCACCCCGGCCTCATCGCCCCCGGCCTCCTCGGCGTGGTGTGCCTCGTGCTCGCCCTGCTCGCCTCCTCCGCGCTCCCCGTCCGCACCGGCGCCATCGTCCTCATGCTGTTCGGCATCGCCCTGCTCGTCGCCGAGCTCTTCGTCACCAGCGGTCTGCTCGGTGCCGCCGGCCTCGGGCTGCTCGTGCTCGGCGGCGTGTTCCTCGTGGACCGATTCGATCCGGACTGGTTCCTCGACAGCCCCCTGCGCGTTCCCCTGCGCACCATGCTCCCCACCGCCGTCTTCGTCGCCGGGGCCGCCGTCTTCCTCGCCTTCCGCGCCGCGGAAACCCGCCGCAAACCCCAGCTCGCCGGAGACGCGGGCCTCGTCGGCGAGATGGGCCAGGTGCTCGACTCCGTGTCTCCCTCCGGCGGCGAGGTGTTCGTCCATGGCGAGCGCTGGGCCGCCGTCTCCTCCTCTCCCCTTCCCGCCGGTGCCCGCGTGGTCGTGCGCCGCGTGGAGGGGCTCACCCTCTTCGTCGATGAGGTGAAGTCATGACCGATTTCTTCGGCGCCCTCGGGCTCCTCATTCCCCTGGGCATCCTCGTGCTCGCCTTCCTCTCCGGCGTGCGCATCGTCAACGAGTACGAGAACGGCGTCGTCTTCCGGCTCGGCCGCTTCGTGGGCCTCAAGCGCGCCGGCTTCCGGTGGCTCATCCCCTTCGTCGAGCGCATCGTCATCATCGACATGCGCACCGTCGCGCGCGACGTGCCCCCGCAGGACGTCATCACCCGGGACAACGTCAGCGTGAAGGTGAGCGCCGTCGTCTACTTCCGCGTCATCCACGCCGACAAGGCCGTGCTCCAGGTGGAGGACTACCTCTACGCCACCAGCCAGCTCGCGCAGACCACCCTGCGCGCCATCCTCGGCCAGGTGGAGCTCGACCAGCTGCTCTCCGAGCGCGACCGCATCAACCGCGACATCCAGAAGGTGCTCGATGCCCACACCGACCCGTGGGGCATCAAGGTCTCCAACGTCGAGGTGAAGCACATCGACCTGCCCGCGGAGATGCAGCGCGCCATCGCCCGCCAGGCCGAGGCCGAGCGCGAGCGCCGCGCGAAAATCATCGCCGCCGAGGGCGAGCACCAGGCCGCCGAGAAGCTCTCCCTCGCCGCCGAGGTGCTCAACCGCAACCCCATCACCCTCCAGCTCCGCTACCTGCAGACCCTGGTGGAAATCACAGGGGGCGGCAACCAGACCATCATCCCCATTCCCCTGGACCTGATACGGGCGCTCAGCCTGCAGCCCAAGTGAGCGCTCCCGTCAGGCCGCGATGGTGCGGCCCAGGACGCGCTCCCCATTCTCCAGCACGTAGTGGCACCCGCCCGTGTTCCACCCGCTCACTTCGTCCGGTTGAGCTGCGCGAGGACGTACTGGACGTTGTAGGCCAGCCCGCCCCCGTTCTCCGTCACCAGCCCGTAGAGCCGCTGGTACTCCGGCGCGCTGTTGTCCGGGCAGAGCTCCGACATCACCGCGAACCACGTCATCGGCACCGCGCCCGCCTGTACCATCCGCAGCTTCGCGTCGTGGTGCGACTCCGCGCTCAGCCCACCGGACGCGTCACTCACGAAGTACACCTCGTAGCCGTCCTTCAACGCCGACACCACCGTCTGCGCCAGGCACACCTCCGTCCACAGTCCGCACATCACCAGCTTCTTGCGGCCCGTCTTCTTGATGGCCTCCACGAAGGCCGCGTCCGACCAGGCGTTGGTGTTGTTCCGGTCGATGGGCTTCACGCCGGGGAACACCTGCGCGAGCTGCATGAACAGCGGATCCGCCAGCGGGCCGCCCTCGGCCGAGATGGTGGTGAGGACGGTGGGAATCTCCAGCGCCCGCGCCACCTTCGCCAGGCCCGTCACGTTGTTGATGAGCTCCTCGGGCGAGATGGAGCGGACCGGAAAGGCCACGAACGGCTGGTGGTCGATGAAGGCGAAGACGCAGTTGTCCAGGGTGAGGGCGTTGATGTTGCGCATGGGCTGTCTCCAGAAGGGTGGAAAGGGGTGCCGTCGCCGGCGAGACACACAGTAGGAGCGTCCGCCCAGGCGGACCAGGAGGCCCTTTCCGGATGCCCTGTTCGCGTGTACGAACAATGCCATGGTGGACCTCAATGAGATGCAGCTCTTCGTGCGGGTGGTGCGTGAACAGGGCTTCACCCGGGCGGCGAAGGCGCTCGGCATGCCCAAGTCGACGGTGAGCGAGCGTATCTCCCGGCTCGAGGAGCGGCTGGGCGTGCGGCTGCTGCATCGCACCACGCGCAGCGTCCAGGCAACCGAGGTGGGGCAGGCCTACTACGAGGAGTGCACGCGCATCATCGCCCAGGCCGAGGAGGCCGATGCCCGCGTGCGGGATGCCAGCACGGCGCCCCGGGGACTCGTCCGCGTCACGGCGCCCCAGCTCTTCGGACAGGCCTTCCTGGGCACCGCGGTGGCCGAGTTCCTCGCGCGCTACCCGGAGACGGAGGTGGAGCTGGTGCTCACCGACCGCAAGGTGGACCTCGTGGAGGAGGGCTTCGACCTGGCCATCCGCGCGGTGGGCGACACGGATGCCAGCCTCGTCATGCGCAAGCTGGGCGACGCGGACCTGCTCTGCTGCGCCAGCCCCCGGTACCTGCGCGCGCATGGCACCCCGGCCACTCCCGAAGCGCTCTCCTCGCTGGCGTGCATCGTCTTCGGAACGTCCCGGCAGGGGCACACCTGGAGCTTCGAGCGCGAAGGCGAGACGCGCCGGGTGCGCATCCGCGCCCGCTACGCGGTCAACTCCTTCCCGCTCGTCCGGCAGGCCGCCCTCGCGGGCCTGGGCATCGCCCACGTGCCGCGCTTCCTCTGCAGCGAGGAGCTGCGCACGGGCAAGCTCGTCCCCGTGCTCGAGGAGTGGAGCACCGGCCAGTCCACCCTCCGCGCCCTCTACCCGAGCCGGCGCCACCTCTCCGCCGCCGTGCGCGCGCTGTTGGATCTGCTCGTCGAGCGCTTCGCCCGGCAGCCCCCGTGGAAGTGAGTCAGTGCGAGTGCGAGTCCGAACGCACGTCGCCCACGTCCAGCCGCGCGTCGCCCTCCTCCTCCACGCGCGCCACCTCCTGGCGCAGCGGCACCTCCTCCGTCCAGGTGCGCCGCTCCACCGCCTTCTTCAGGTGCACCTCCTCGTAGACCACGGCGCGCTTCACCACCTCCACGTCCTCGCGCCACAGCGGGATGACCTGCTCGAGCTCCTCGAACGCCCCCGCGGGGGTGCCCTCGGGCGCGGCGGTGGCCCCCGGCTGCACGGGCAGGCGCTCCACCACGAGCTCCTCGCGCCGTACCTCCACGGTGAGCTGCTTCAGCTCGGTGCGCACCACCTTGCGCACGCGCACCGCCCCCACGTCGCGCATGCGCAGCAGCGGGTACGCGTCCTCGCGCGCCAGTGGCACCCGCACGTCGTCTCCCTCCTCGCGCACGCTGGCTCCGGAGGTCTCGCGGGCAAGGGACTCCCGCGCCTGGGCGGGCTCGCTCAGGAGGGCCCCGGTGTGCGTCTCGCGCAGCGCCGCGCCTCCGAGCAGCCGGACTTCCCCGTCCTTCACCGCGCCCACGTCACTGCGGGAGACGGTGAAGCGCTGCGGCCAGAAGAAGCCGCGCTCCACCACCAGCACCCCCGCATCGAGCCCCACCAGCGTGCCCAGGCGCCTGCCATCCGCCCCTCGCACCGCGAGACCCGTCCGTAGCTCCTCCGTCCCGTCTCCAGCCATGACTGTCCGCTCCTCGGTTGCCCGTCGTGTCGTGACTCGTCCCCACGGGTGTCCACCACCCGTGCCCTCTCCGTGCCCTCAGTGCAGGTCCTGGTCCGGACGCCCCGTGTCCTCGTGGGCCCCGGGCCGGCGGCCCTCTGGAGCCCCGCGCCGCGCCGTGAGCACCTCGCGCCACCGCGAGCGGACCTGGGAGACGCGGCCCGGCTCCTCCACGGGGTGGGCCCCGGTCGAGGGCCGGCGGCCGATGCCGTGGAACCCTCTCGGCGCGGACAGGCGGCCGGCGAGCAGGGCGCGTCCGAGCGCCGCGCCCACCACCGCGCCCACCACCGCCGCGAGCCCGCTCCACCCCGCGACCGGCAGGACGCCCACGCTGCCCGGCCCCACCAGCGCCGCGAGCAACAGCGCGCCCGCCCAGGAGAGCAATCCGTGCAGGTACGCGCCGAGAATGCCGCGCTCGCCCGAAGCGGACGCCCCCGTCCACGCCGCCACGCCCGCGGCGAGCAGCGGCGCCACCACCCACCACACCTGACGCCCGACTCCGGGCGCCTCTTCCAGCAGCAGCGCCCGGGGCACGTCGCCGAAGCGCAGCAGCACCAGCCACACCGCCGCGCCCAACAGCGCGCCCGTGGCCACCGCGCTCCAGCGCACCTCGGAGAGGGGGTGGAACGTCCTGCGATGGGTCTCGTCCATGGTGTCTCTCCTCGCTCGGGAGTAACGGTCGCGAGCACCCTGACGGGCGCTCCGCTGATCACCATGTGCAGTGCGCTTCCCGCGCGCAGCACCCCTCGGGAAGCCCCGCCTCGCCACATCGGGAGGGCGTCCAGGCAGCAGGGGCCACGTCACTCACCGCGAGGGCGGGCAGGCGGGCAACCCATGAGCCCGGTCTACACTCCGGACACTTCCACCAGGGCACCCCTCCGTATCGGGAGCACAGGCGGGCATCTCATCCAGCGAAGTCCGGTTCCTTCAAGGGACACCGCCAGAGCCGAAGGGCACGCTTTACCTGATTCCTGGTTCGTTGCTTCAAGCGTTCAATGGGGATACTCATGCCAGAGGCGCCAGTTCCGAACGCACAGGGATGGCAGGAGGTCGGCAGTGAGTCCTGAGGAATTGAAGTCCTACCTGAAGAGCGAAGATCCACGCCTTGAGTGGAAACAATCCTCCCGCGATTCGAACGAGATCCTCCAAGCGGTCTGTGCGCTGGCGAATGACCTGGGGGATAGCCGTAAACCCGGGTTCCTGCTCATTGGAGTCAGGAAGGACGGAAGCGTCTTGGGGATCGAAGCCCGAGGCACGAAGCTTGATGACGAGCAGCGGATTCTGGCGGACCGACTTCGCGCAACCAGGCTCTGGCCGACCCCCGCATTCGACATCGACATGGTCGAGTTCGAGGGAAAGTTCGTCTTCGCCGTACGAGTCGAACCCTATGCGGTGCCTCCTATTGTCACGGTGGACGGTATAGCGTGGGTGCGTCAGGGCTCTACAACCCGTCGTGCGACAGAGGCGGACATCCAACGGCTCCGAGAGAGACGACCCGAAAAGCATCACCCCTTTGATTTGCGTCCTTGGCACGGTGCCACCCTGACCGACTTGGACACCACCACACTCAATGCCCGGTACATTGATGCCAGAGAAAGTGTCGAGGACACCGATCTCTTCCCGTCACTTGAGTCCTGGTTAACCCAGGTGCAACTCGGGGCTTCCGTTCAAGGCACCTGGGTGCCCAATCCCACGGCCCTCCTGATCTTCGGCCTGAGTCCGCAGACATTCCTCCCGGGAGCCACCGTAGAACTCGTCCGCTATGTGGGAACGGACATTGATGCTCCGGTAGCCTGGAGGAAGACAGTCACGGGTTCCCTCCCCCAACAATTGGAAACACTTTGGGCTCAGATGAGTGCGCATGTCGTAGCGGTTCCTGGTTCTGTGCAAGGCATTCGCTCTCCCTTCGTGCCTGAATATCCGGTGGACGCCCTCAAAGAACTGGTGCGAAACATGATCCAGCATCGTCAATATGAGGGAACGCACGCGCCCGGACGCATTGAATGGTTCGATGATCGAATTGAATTCTCGAATCCTGGGGGACCTTTCGGCCGAGCGAGCGCGGGAGAATTTGGCACCCAGTCTGATTATCGCAATCCAAACATCACTGATTGGCTGGTCCAGCTCGGTTATGTCGAACAACTTGGCCGAGGCATCCGGCTGGTCCGCAGGTTCCTTGCGAAGAACGATAACCCCGAACTTGAGGTCGAGACGAATGGTTTCACCCGGCTCATCGTCCGGAGGAAGGCATGAAATCTCTCGTTCTGTTCAACAATAAGGGTGGTGTAGGAAAAACCACCTTGACCTTCAACATCGCGCACATGCTGGCCCGAAATGGGCATCGAACTGTCGTCCTCGACTACGATCCGCAGTGCAATCTCTCAGCTATCTTCCTCGGCGACGTACAGCTTTTCGAGATATGGAATGAAGAGAGCAAGGCGATGCAAGCCGGAAAAAAGTCCGGGCGAACAGTCGCGGGCTGCATTGACCTCGTGCGACGTGGAAAGGGGGATGTCCTAGAGCCAACGCTCGTCCCTGTTGCTCCGGACCTTTATCTGCTGCCAGGACACTTGAATCTCAGCAGCTTCGAGCAAACCCTGGCCGAAGAATGGCCCAAGAAGTCCTCCAGGAACAACGAACGCGCTCTCGACGTCACAACGGCCCTCGACGTCCTGTCGAACATGGCCGCAGAGCGTGTGAGTGCCGATATCGTCTTGTTGGATGTCGGCCCTAGCCTTGGTGCTCTGAATCGCGCGGCACTGCTGGCATGTGATGCGGTCATTGTTCCACTCGCGCCTGACCTCTTCAGCCTACAAGGGCTTTCGAACGTGGGCCCCACCCTTGTCGATTGGCGCCATGAATGGGAGGACGCCTGCCGCAACCATCTGAAGGGAAGAGTCCAGGAGTCTCTGCCCATCCACCGATTCAGTCCTATCGGATACATCGTCCAGCAGCACCTTGCACGAGCGGACCGAATGCCCTCGGGTTACGCTCAGTGGGCACTTCAAATTCCAAACTGGTTTCACCGATTCGTTCTTGAAGAGGAGCCCCCCCCCTCCTCACTGACGGTAGAGCAGGACGCGCAGTGTATCGCCTTCATCAAGCACTTCGCGAGCCTGGTGCCCCTGGCCCAGCAGGTGAGGAAACCTCTTTTCGATCTAAAACAAGCGGACGGTATCGGCGGCGGCCAAATCCAAGCCGTGGCCCGGTGTCGACAGCAGTTCACCAAATTGGTTGACCTCTTGCTGGAGCGGCTTGAAGAGGTGCCGGAAGCAACACCCTTCGAGGAAGAATCTCTTCGAGATCGACGTGGACATGGAGGTCGTCCATCTCACTCTTGAACGTAAGAACGGTCTTCAAACTCACGCGTCCCGGTCTCACCACCGCCACGAGAAGGAGCACCCCGCCCAGGCGAGCAGTCCGTGCAGGAACGCGCTGAGGGTGCCTCGTTCGCCCGAGGCCGACGCCGCCCCCGCCGCGAGCAGCGGCGCGACCACCCGCCACAGCTGGCACCTGACTCCGGGCTCCGCTGATGAGCATGCGCAGTGAGCTCCCCTCGCGCAGCACGCCCCGGGAAGCCCCGCCTCGCCACATCGGGAGGGCGTCCAGGCGGCAGGGGCCACGTTACTCACCGCGAGGGCGGGCAGGCAGGTGAGCGCTCTGGGACGCCCGCACATGACTTGTTAGCCTCCACGCCCACGGATGACTCCGGCGAAAAAGGCCGTCACCTTCGGATGTCTGGGGCTCGCAGGGGGCCTGCTCACCTTCCTCCTGGCGGCCATGGGCGCGTTCCAGTTCCAGGCCGGCCAACCCCTTCCAGAAGCACGACATCTGCTTCACCGAGGACCAGCCCGGCACCACCGGCCGCTTCACCGTCTATACGCCGGTCCGCTGCTCGGATGAGACGCAGCGCATCGGTCCCGAGCTGGGCGCCGATTACGCGACGTTGGACTTCGAGGACGTGGACGGAGATGGCACGCCCAAAGTCATCGTCGCCTCCCCCCGCTTCCGCTGCCAGTACTGCACGGGGCTCTGCTACGACGCTTGGCGCCTAGTAGCGAAGGTCTGCCCCACGTGCGATCCCATCTTCACGGTCATCGAGGAGCGGTACCTCGAGGAGCTCGCGCCACAGTGACCGCGGACGGCGAAGGGGAAGCTCAGCGCTCCTTCCGCTCGCCACCGGCCCCGGGCGGTACGACGACCCCGAACATCTCGCGCTTCTCCAGCTCGAGCGCGGCGCGCCCCAGCCGCAACGACGCCAGCGCGAACACCACGATGAACCCCAGCAGCACCACGCCCACCGAGAAGGACACCACCGGCGGCACGTCCGGCACGCCGAAGCGCCGCTGCGACAGGTACAGCAGCGACGTCACCACGAACGAGAGCAGCGCCGCGTAGGCCGTCGCCATCGCCCGCGCCAGCAGCAGGTGCCTCTGGTCCAGGATGCCCACCTCCAGCCGCAGCACCTCGCGCCTCGGACTGTCCTCCGGCAACGAGCGCCACTCCTTCAGCATGTCCCGCGTGCGCGACGTCATCCGTGCGATCTGGTTGTCCAACCCCGTCGCCAGGATGCCGCACGCCGACACCCTCACCGCTGGCGTCACCGCCGCTCCAATCACCCGGATGGAGGAGAGGTCCCACCCGCTCCCCCACCATGCAAGCCAGGTCGCCTGCTCTCCTACATCCCGACACTGGCTTCATGACAGTGACAACTCACCACTGATATCTTGACACCACCGGTGTCGGGTCTTATTGTCAGGGGCGTGAGCACGACGAACACACGCAAGGAGTGGAAGCTGACGGAGCTGGCCGAGGCGGCGGGCGTGTCCCCACGCACCGTGCGCTACTACGTCCAGCGCGGGCTCCTGCCCGCCCCGCCCTTCAAGGGGCCGGACACCGTCTATGGCGAGGAGCACCTGGTCCGCCTCAAGGCCATCCGGGCCCTGCAGGCGCGGTTCCTCCCGCTCGATGCCATCCAGGTGGAGCTGGCGCGGCTGGGCCCCGACGAGCTGAAGGCGCTCACCGAGTCCGAGCCCACCGCTGTCACCTCCTCAACGTCCGCCCCCGCCGCACCGGCCCTCCCCGAGCCGGTGAAGGCCGAGGCCCCTCCCAGCCCCTCCAGCCCGGTGACAAGCTGGCGGCGGTGGGAGTTGGCGCCAGGGCTGGAGCTGCACCTCGCCGATACGGCGGACGCGAAGACCCGGGCGCTCGCGGAACGCGTGCGCGCCCTCATCCAGGAGTCCCAGGAAAGGTAGAGCCATGGAGATCCAGAAGGCAGGGCTGTACACGCAGAGCGGTGCGCAGGTTCCCCTTCAGGGCGTGGACGTCAGCGGCGAGCTCCTCGGAGGCCACGCCCGCGTGCGCGTGCGCCAGCGCTACCGCAACACCGAGTCCAAGCCCGTCGAGGCCGTCTACGTCTTTCCCCTCCCCTCCGACGCCACCCTCACCGCGTTCTCCATGGAGTGCGCCGGCCGCCGCGTGCAGGGCGTCCTCAAGGAGCGCGAGGAGGCCTTCCGCACCTATGACACCGCGGTGACGGCCGGTCATGGCGCCGCGCTGCTCGACCAGGAGCGCCCCAACGTCTTCACCGCCCAGGTGGGCAACCTCCTGCCCGGCGAGGAGACGCTCGTGGAGGTGGAGTTCCTCCAGGCCATCCAGGTGGAGGAGGGCTGCGTGCGCTGGGCCCTGCCCACCCTCGTCGCGCCCCGCTACATCCCCGGCACGCCCTCGGGGGACCGCACCGCCCATGGCGCGGCCGAACCGACGAACCGCGTGCCCGACGCGGACCGCATCACCCCGCCCGTGGGTGACGCGCGCTATGGCCTCACCCTGGACCTGCTCATCTCGCTCGGCCGTGAGGTGGTGGTGGAGAGCCCCTCGCACAAGCTGGACCTCTCCCGCGCCGAGGGCGGCACGCGCGTGAAGCTCTCCCAGCCCCAGGTGGCGCTGGACCGGGACATCGTGCTGAGCATCCGCAGCCCGGACACCAGCACCCCGCTCACCACGCTCGTCACCCACCGCCAGGGCGAGGAGCCGGGCACCTTCGCCCTCACCGTGGTGCCGGACCTGCTGGGCATGGCCTCGGGCCCCAAGCGCCAGGAGGTGGTGTTCGTCGTGGACACCTCGGGCTCCATGGACGGCGAGAGCCTCCCCCAGGCCCAGGGCGCGCTCCGGCTGTGCCTGCGCCACCTGCGCGAGGGAGACCGCTTCAACATCATCGCCTTCGAGAACCGCTTCCACTCCTTCGCCCCGCAGCCGGTGCCCTTCACCCAGAAGACGCTGGAGCAGGCCGACCGCTGGGTGTCCAGCCTGGTCGCCAGTGGTGGCACCGAGCTGCTCCAGCCCATGCGGGCCGCGGTGCAGTCCGTGCCGGACGGCGTGGTGGTGCTGCTCACCGACGGACAGGTGGGCAACGAGTCCGAAATCCTCGATGCGGTGATGGGGGACCGTGGGACGGCGCGCATCTACTCGTTCGGCATCGGCACCAACGTGAGTGACGTGCTGCTCAAGGACATGGCGAAGCAGACGGGCGGCGCGGTGGAGTTCATCCACCCCGGCGAGCGCATCGACGACAAGGTGGTGGCGCAGTTCTCCCGCGCGCTCGCGCCCCGCGTCACCGGCGTGGAGGTGCGCTTCGAGGGCGTGGAGGCCTCGGAGCTGGCCCCCGCCGAGCCGCCCCAGCTCGTGGACGGCACGCCGTGGAGCCTCTTCGGCCGCTACACCACGCCCGGCAACGGCAAGCTGGTGCTCAAGGGCAAGTCGGGCGCGGAGACCTTCTCGCTCTCCATCCCCGTGAGCTTCCCCGCCCGGAGCGACAGGCCCGCGGTGGAGAAGCTGTGGGCCGCCGAGCGCATCCGCTCTTGGCAGGACGCGGCGCTGGTGGGCCGGCGTGCGCAGGCACTCAAGGAGCGCATCGTCCAGTTGGCGCTCGCGCACGGCATCGTCACGCCGTACACGTCCTTCGTCGTGGTGGAGGAGCGCACGGGAGAGCGCCGCGCCTCGGGCCAGCCGGAGACGCGCGTCGTTCCCGTCAACGCCCCCGCCGGCTGGGCCATGTTCGGCACGGCGAAGCGGGAGGAGGCCGCGGACTCCCTCACCCTGGGTGGCTCGAGAGGCGGCGCGTCGCGGCAGCGCACCACGGGTTCGTTCCCGGCAGTGCCCGCGAAGTCCGTCTCCGCCAGCTCCACCCTCGCGGGTATGCCGCCTCCGGGCGTGGGCGCGATTCCTCCCCCCCCGAGTGCGCCGCGTTCCGCCCCGGGGGCCGCGCCGCGTCCTGGGGCCCCCATGGCACCCGCCCCAGCGGCTCCGGCTCGCGCCGCCGCTCCGGCTCCCCAGGAGGCCGCGAAGAAGAAGGGAGGGTTCTTCGGGGCCCTGTTCAAGGACAAGGCCCCGGAGCCCGCGGGAGGGGTCGGCATGGCCGCCCCGAGCGACGACGCGGCGGATGGACTCTCCCTGGGGGCCAGCATGGATGAGCTGAGCTACGAAGGCGAGGCGCAGGCGTTCGAGGAGCTGTCGTTGAGCGCGCCCGCGGCCGAGGCGCCCATGGAGCCGGAGCCCGCGGTTGACGGCGGGGTGGGCCTGCTCGGGACGCAGCTCGCGAGCGGCCTGTGGGCGGGCACGGGTCCGGGCGCCGAGCCCGTGCGCCAGGCCCGCGCCACCGCGCTCGCCCTGCTGGAGCTGCTGCGCCAGGGCATCACCAGCAGCCATGCCCTGCACGGCGCCCAGGTGAAGAAGGCCGTGGAGGCACTGCTCGCGCTCGTCCCGCAGCTCGGCGGCACTCCCGACGTGGCCGAGCTCGCCCTCGGCGTGGCGTGGCTGGTGGCCGCGGGTCCTCGCACCCGTGGGCGCATCGCCCAGGCCGCTCAGCCCATCGCCGGGCTCAGCTCGCGACTGCAGAACGAGGTGGACCTGCGCCAGCACGTCGACGCACTCGCCGCGCGCTGAGCCGGGAATCGGTGCCGGGGCGCAGGACTCGCGCCCCGGCGCCCGCCCTCACTCGTTGGCCACCTTGAGCACGAGCTTGCCCGTGTTCTCGCCCTTGAAGAGCTTGAGCAGGGTGTCCGGGAACGTCTGCAGCCCCTCGACGATGTCCTCGCGCGACTTGAGCTTGCCGGCGGCCATCCAGCCCGCCATCTCGCGCGCGGCCTCGCCGTAGCGCGCGGCATAGTCGAACACCACCATGCCCGTCATGCTCGCGCGGTTGACGAGCAGCGACAGGTAGTTGGACGGGCCCTTCACCGGCGTCGTGTTGTTGTACTGGGAGATGGCGCCACAGATGATGATGCGCGCGCGCATCGCCAGCTGGGTGAGCGCCGCGTCGAGGATGTCGCCCCCCACGTTGTCGAAGTAGACGTCGATGCCGTTGGGGCAGTGCGTGCGCAGCGCCTTCTTGACGTCCTCGGACTTGTAGTCGATGGCGGCGTCGAAGCCGAGCTCCTCGACGATGTACCGGCACTTGTCCGCACCACCCGCGATGCCCACGACCCGGCAGCCCTTGAGCTTCGCGATCTGCCCCACCACCGTTCCCACGGCGCCCGCCGCTCCCGAGACGACCACGGTGTTGCCCGGCTGCGGCTTGCCGATGTCCAGCAGCCCGAAGTACGCCGTCATGCCCGGCATGCCCAGCGTGCCGAGGTACACGGGCAGCGCGGCGAAGCTCGTGTCCACCTGGGTGACGCCCTTGCCGTTGGAGAGCGCGTACTCCTGCACGCCGAAGTAGCCGGAGACATGGTCACCCACCGCGAAGCCCGGGTGCTTGCTGGCGATGACTCGGCCCACGGCGCCGGCTCGCATGACCTCGCCGATGCCCACGGGCGGGATGTACGACTTGCCCTCGTTCATCCACCCGCGCATCGCCGGGTCGAGCGAGATGTAGAGCACCTTGACCAGCAGTTCTCCTTCACCCGGCTCGCGCACGGGCTCTTCGGTGTAGGACCAGTCTTCACGCTTGGGCATGCCCATGGGACGGGCGGCGAGACGGAACTGATGATTGGTGGGGGTCATGGGGCCCCCTCTTAATCTCCAGGGGATGCACGGGCCAGGGGAACGGGGACGGATACCCTCACCCCGGGGGGCTTGCCCCCCCTTTGAACGACGGGGGGCTCCTCTCCCGGAGGGCGAGGGGTGATGGGCACGGTGCAGCCGCGGGACCGTGGTTCCACGGCTGACCTGGTTACAGCGACTCGAGGAAGGAGAGGAGTGCTTCTCGCTCGTCCCTCGAGAGCTGACGGACGGCTTCCCTCGAGGCCTCGGCCTCGCCTCCGTGCCAGAGGATGGCTTCCATCAACGAGCGCGCCCTCCCATCGTGCAGGAAGCGCGTGTGTCCGTTGACCGTCGCCGTGAGTCCGATGCCCCACAGCGGCGCCGTCCGCCACTCGCGCCCCGTCGCCTCGAAGTCCGGCCGTCCGTCCGCGAGTGCCTCGCCCAGGTCGTGCAACAGCAGATCCGTGTAGGGACGGATCGTCTGTCCGGCGAGCTCCGGGTAGCCCTCCAAAGTCCCCGTGCCGAGCGTGGGCCGGTGGCAGCCCGCGCACCCCACGCGGTGGAAGACGGCCTTGCCCTGCAGCACCCGGGGCGCGTCCACGTTCCGCCGCGCTGGCACGGCCGCCACATGCGAATAGAAGGTGAGCGCCGCCAGCCGGAGGGACTCCACTTCCGGAGCGCCACCCGTGGGCGCGTCCCCACAGGCCTGCTCCGCTGGAGTGCAGGGTTGCGCGGTGAAGAGGGGCGTGGTGAGCCCCATGTCTCCCTGGAAGGCCCCCGCGTTCTGCTGCTCCAGGTCCGGCTGGTTGGCCTTCCAGCCGAAGCGTCCCAGCACCTGCCGGCCCTGGCGCACGCTCCACACGCGGTTGGGCCTGCCGGAGATGCCATCTCCATTCGCGTCGTCCGGATCCGCCCACTCCAGCACCGTCTCCTCGGGCACCGCCGCCAGCAGGCCGAGCCCGTGCAGCGGCTGGGCGAGCCGGGGCGAGAGCATCGTCTCCGGGTGCAGCGGGCCATGAGCCGGTGCCTCCAGCACGTACTCCGGAGCCTGCAGGGTGAAGGCCTCTCCGTCCGCGAAGCTGCCCTCGCGCGGCGTGTGGCGCACCACCACCCGCGCCTCGGCCGGCACTCCGGGAATGCCCTTCGGCTGGAGCTGATCTCCATAGGTGGGCTCGGGGAGCGGGCCTCCATTCGGCGCCGTGCCCGGAATGCTCAGGCGCACCAGCAACGCCTCACCCGTGGAGCCGGGCTCGTCCGGCGGCGCGGCCCGCCCATTGGCCGGGTGGCACGAGATGCATGCCACCGCGTGGAAGAGGGGCCCCAGTCCGTCCCGGTCCGCCCGGCTGCTCGAGGCCGGTGCCGGCACCCAATCAATCTCGAAGAGGCCCCGCCCCGAGACGAACCCCGAGCGCCGCTCCAGCGTCAGCGCGGGCAACGCCTGGGAGAAGGCCTGTGCGCCCGTCTGGGTGACGGTGCCCGCCTCACCCCCCGACAGCTCCTCGCCGGGCTCCACCACATCCCAGCGCACCGGAGGCTCCTCGCCTGGAGGAGACGGAGGCTCCTCGCGGCACGCCGCCGCCACGAGGGCCAGTGCCGACGCCAACATCCAGCCGTGGCGTGTCCTCATGGGAGCTTCACCTTCACGGGCTCGGGGTAGGTCCAGTTGTTCTGCAGCTCGTCATTGCCGAGCGAGCCATTGCTGCTCCACCCCCACCCGAAGAGCTGGCCATCCCGGCGCAGCCCGAACCCGTACGTGGAGCCCGCGGCGACGTCCCGCAGCTCCGACAGTCCCACCACCGCCGTGTCCGCGAGCGGATGGGCCTGCTGCTCCGAGCCACTCAGCCCGTTGCCGAGCTGCCCGTTGAAGTTCTGGCCGAAGCCCCACAGCGTGCCATCCGCCTTGAGCGCGAGGCTGAAGTTGGAGTTGGCGGCCACGGCCACCCCCTCCGTCAGGCCCACCACCTTCACCGGCGCGTGCACCTCTTTGCCCGTGCCACTCTCGCCATTGCCCACCTGACCGCTGACGTTGAGTCCCCAGGCGGACACCGTGCCGTCCGCGTGGAGCGCCAGCACGTGGTCGCGTCCGCTCGCGATGTCCACCACGCCGGAGAGGCCCGGCACCCGCGCGGGCTCGGCGTGCGCCAGCGAGTCCTCCGTGCCCTGCCCCAGGTTGCCGAAGTTGTTGTTGCCCCACACCCACACCGAGCCGTCCCGCGTGAGGGCCACCGACTGCTGCGAGCCGCCCGCCAGCTTCACCACGTCCGTCAGCCCACGCACGGGCACCGGGTAGTCGCGGTCCGTGGTGGTGCCATCCCCGAGCTGGCCGTTGTTGTTCTTCCCGAAGGCCACCACCGTGCCGTCCGCCTTCAGCACGAGCGAATGGCTGAAACCGAGCGCTCCGGACACCGCGTCCGTCAGCCCGGGCACCTGCGTGGGCCGGTTGCGGGCCACGGTGTCCGGCGTGCGCGTCTGCCCCTCCACCGGAGGCGTCCCCAGGCCGAGCTGCCCACTGGCATTGGCGCCCCACGTCCACACCGTGCCGTCCTCGCGCACCACCAGCGAGGTGTTGCTGCTGAAGGCGATGGAGGCCACCCGGGTCAGGTCCACCACCGCGGGCGTGGAGCGCGCCGTGGTGTCCCCCACCCCGAGCTGGCCCTGCGTGTTCTGCCCCCACGTGTACAGCCGTCCGCCGCGCACCGCGCCGCCGTGCAGGCCTCCCGCCGACACGAGGTTGCCGAAGTGGAAGGAGACGGACGCCTCGGCCACGTGGCCCACGGCGTCCTCCGCGCGCACCACCACGGTGTTGGCTCCGGGCCGGGGCATCACCTCCAGCGAGAAGGCCCGCCCGCCCTCCGCCTCCGTGGACTCGAGCACCTGGGACTCACCGTCGTTGAGCCGCCAGGTGAGCCGCGCCACGCCGGTGTCATCACCCGCCGTGCCCTCCAGCCGCACGGCCTGGTACGTGCCCAGACGCCGCGCCTCGTACGGCGAGGCGAGCAGCACGGCCGGCGGAGTCAGATCCACCGGAGACGGGGGCGTGTCGGTATCGGGCGGCTTGCCACCACAGCTCCACAGCAGCACGGCTCCGAGCAGGACATGAGGCGAACGTCGGTACATGGCTCTCCCTTCACCGGAGCGGTCCTCCGGCGGAAAGCCTTGCCGCTAACCCATTCCCCCACGGGAGGACAAGCCGCCCCTCAGCGCTCGCGCAGCGGAGGCGTGACCGTCTGGCCCCCGTCCACCGGCTGGGGCCAGCCCGACTGCTCCCGCTCCGGCTGGTAGTTCTGCACCTCGCGCACCATGAAGAAGGCCACCGCCGACAGCACGCCCACGTCGTCCAGCCAGCCCAGGATGGGCAGGAAGTCCGGCAGCGCGTCCACGGGCGACACGAAGTAGATGACGGCGAACAGCCCGGCCAGCCTCCGCCACAGCGGCACGCGCGGGTCTCGCACGTAACGGAAGAACCGGGTCCCCATTGCTCGAAGGCCTGCGACGTTCATGTCCTCTCCTACGAATGGAGGGCGCGCTCCATTGCGACCCCTCCACCGTAGGTGCCTGGCCGCTCGCGGGGCAAGCGGCCTCGCTCGCGAGTGTCCTCAGTCGACCTCGTCCTCGCACCGGTCCTTGTCCGGCTTGTCCTTCCCGGGCTTGTCCGCCCGCGCCCCGCGCACCTCTGGCTCCTTGCACTCGTCATCCGGGTCCGGGTGCTTGTCGAAGGGCGGGCGCCGCGCGAGGAAGGCCTCCAGCAGCTGCTGCCGCGGCGGGAGGAAGGTGCCCACCAGCGCCTCCGAGAGCCCGAAGCGCGGGCCATCCGGCCCCACATCCGTCGTGCGCTCGCTCACGTGCACGAAGGTGAAGAGCGTCGTCTTGCTGGGCCAGGTGAGCCCACCACCGAGGTCCGCCTTGGTGCTCAGCTGGTGGCACCCCGCGCACGAGAGCGTCTGCACCCGCGCGACGATGTTGTCCACCGTGAGCGGGCTGCCCAGCTCCTCGAGCCGCTTCTGGAGCTTCCTGCGCAGCGGGCTGTCCCCCTTCCCCATCTGGTGGGCGTAGAGGTTCTCCGTTCCGTTCGCGTGGCTCTGCCCGCTGTTGAACCGGTCGTCCACGTCCAGCCTGTAGCGCAGCAGCTCATTGCCCGCCAACGTCTCCACCTGGGACACGAGCGACTCCGAGAACGCCTCCTTCAACGGGTGCTCCTGCTTCGTGCTGAAGAGCACGCCGGCCGGGTTCGTCTTCACCGTGTCCGGCTCGAAGCGCATCACGCACGAGTCCCCCGTGCACCGCTTGCGCAGGCGGAACTCACGCAGCGTCCACGTGCCCTGCACGCTGCTCTGAATGAACTGGTTGGTGCGCACCTGCCCCGTCGCCTGCTCCGTGGCGTTGCCGAGGTGGTCGGGGTGGATGACCGGCGGGAACTTCCCCACGCCCTCGAAGTAGAAGCGGTGCAGCGCCTCGGCGCGCGCCGCCGGGTCGGGCTCCTGTGAGAGCTCCGCCCAGAAGCGCGCCACCTTGCGGCACCCCTCCAGCCCCTTCTTCGGCTTCGGGTTGGGCAGCACCCCCTCGAAGGCGATCAGGTTGCGCTGCCGCGCTTCGGTCATCCCCGAGCGGCGCGCGAAGACGATGCGGTACTCCCCGCAGTCGCTCCCGTCCTGCGCCGCCAGATCGAAACGGTTGAAGAGTCCAATCGGCACGTACGCCGCCGGGTTCGTCGCTGGCTCGAGGAAGGGATTCTCCAGTGCCTGCTTCCACTCCTCGCGCGGACACGAGTAGGGGTAGCTGTTGAAGATCGGCTTTCCATCCGGCAGCTGCTCGTCATCGCAGTGCGGGCCGCCCAGCCCCAGCCCCGGCGCCTTCCGCTGCGAGTCCCACCACTCCTGGTACAGCCTCAGCCCCGTCAGCCCCGGAATGCCGCTCTGCTCCGCCAGCCGGTTCATCACCTCCTCGAACCTGAAGCGCGCCAGGATGACCTCGTCCGTCACCGCCAGCGAGCGCCGCGGCTCCACGACGATGTCCTCCCCCGGCTCCGCCAGCGTCCGCGGCCCACTCACTGCCAGCAGACTGATGCCCCGGCGCTCCGGATGCCGCGAGACCTGGGGCTCCGTGGGAACAGGTGGCGACTCCACGGACGCACGACAGGCCGTCAGGGCCGTGGCTCCCGCCAGGGCCAGGACCAAGAACGAACGCATTGAACCCCCCTCCGCAAGCCTCCAGAACTTAATGATGCGTGCAAGGCGGGGTTGACCGTCCGGCCCAGGACAGCCGGTACGGGGTTTCCTCGTGCGCGTTCTGTGCGGGGTTCCACTGTGGGCCTGCCCTCGAGGGCGACCGTCATCCCTCACCCCAGCCCTCTCCCAGAGGGAGAGGGGGCTTCACACGGGCTCAACTCGCGGCCCGGATACCCTCACCCCGTCCCTCTCCCGGAGGGAGAGGGGTTGTGGGGGCGAGTGGGGTGGGTGATGGGGATGGAGTGATGCTTCAGCTCTGCTCGGGCTCCGGCTCCGAGTCCGAGGACCCGGTGTCCGGCGACGGCTCTTCGCTGCTCTCCGTGGCCGCTCCGGTGTCCGACGGCTCCTCCGACGCCACCGCTTCCACCGGTGGTGTCGTCTCGCCCCCGTTCTCCGTCTCGTCCTCCGACTCCGGCAACTTCGAGATGCCCGTCACCTTCTCGTCCGCGCTCTCCAGCGCGATCAGCCGCACGCCCTGCGTGTTGCGGCCAATGACGGAGATCTCCTTCGCCTTCATCCGGATGAGCATTCCGCCGTTCGTCACCAACATCACCTCGTCCTTGTCCGTCACCTGGACCAGGCCCACCACCTTGCCGTTCCGCTCGGTGGTCTTGATGTCGATGATGCCCTTGCCGCCTCGGCCCTGCTGACGGTACTCGCTCTCCTGCGTCCGCTTGCCGTAGCCGTTCTCCGTCACCGTCAGGATGGTGGTGTCCTTCTCCACCACGTCCGCCCCCACCACCTCGTCCCCGTCCTCCAGCGTGATTCCCTTCACGCCGTACGCCTGACGGCCCATCGAGCGCACCTCGCTCTCCGGGAAGCGGATGCTCATGCCCGTCGCCGTCGACAGCAGGATGTCCTTCGTCCCGTCGGTGATCTTCACCGCCACGAGCTCGTCACCCTCGTCGATGCCCAGCGCGATGATGCCGCTCGCCCGCACGTTGGCGAACGCCGACAGGTCCGTGCGCTTCACCACGCCGCGCTTCGTCACGAAGAACACGAACTGGTTCTCGGCGAACTCCCGCGTCACCAGCACCTGCGCCAGCCGCTCGCCCTCGCCGAACTGCACCAGGTTCACAATGGCCTTGCCGCGCGACGTCCGGCCCGCCGACGGAATCTCATGCACCTTCAGCGAGTACAGCCGGCCCTTGTTCGTGATCGGCATCAGGAAGGCGTGCGTGCTCGCCACGAACAGGTCGGTGACGAAATCGTCTTCCTTCGTCGTCGCCCCCGTCTTGCCGCGTCCACCGCGCTTCTGCGCCCGGTACTCGGACAGCGGCGAGCGCTTCACGTAGCCCGTGTGCGACAGCGTGACCACCATCGTCTCCTCGGCGATGAGGTCCTCGCTGGTGATTTCGTCCACCGCGCCGGTGATCTCCGTGCGCCGCTTGTCACCGTAGCGCTCGCGGATCTCCTTCAGCTCCGTCTTGATGACGTTGAGCAGGCTCGACTCGTTGGCGAGGATGTCCTCCAGGCGGAGGATCTCCCGGATGAGGTCCACGAGCTCGCGGAACAGCTCCTCGCGCTGCAGGCCGGTGAGGCGCTGCAGGCGCATCTCGAGGATGTTCTTCGCCTGCTCCTCGCTGAAGCCCGAGCCCTCGTACTTGTGCTCCAGGCCCGAGTAGCTCGGCACCTCGGCGCGCGCGCGCGAGACGAGCAGTTCCATCTGCGCCTTGGCCTTCTCGTAGTCGATGCGCTGCAGGTTGCGGAAGCGCTCGTGCTCGTAGAGGGCCGGCGAGAGGATGTTCATCAGGCCCCAGCGCGCCTCGTCCGGATCCTTCGAGGCGCGGATGAGGCTCACCACCAGGTCGATGAGGTCCTGCGCGACGAGCAAGCCCTCGACGATGTGGCGGCGGGCGCGCGCCTTGCGCAGCTCGAAGCGGCTGCGGCGCGTCACCACGTCGCGGCGGTGCGAGATGAAGCGCTCGAGCAGCTCCTTGAGCGTGAGCGTGCGCGGCTGGCCGCCGTCGATGGCCAGCATCACCGCCCCGAAGGTCGTCTCCAGCGGGGTGTTGGCGAACAGGTTGTTGAGCACCACCGCGGACATCGCATCGCGCTTGAGCTCGATGACGATGCGCATGCCCTGCCGGTCGCTCTCGTCGCGGATGTCGCTGATGCCCTCCAGCTTCTTCTCGCGCACCAGGTCGGCGATCTTCTCGATGAGCCGCGCCTTGTTCACCTGGTAGGGAATCTCCGTGACGATGATGGCCTCACGGTCTCCCTTCTTGGAGGTCTCGATCTCCGTGCGGGCGCGCAGGGTGATCTGCCCGCGGCCCGTCTCGTAGGCGCGGATGATGCCCTCGCGGCCGGAGATGAAGCCGGCGGTGGGGAAGTCCGGACCGGGGATGAACTGCATCAGCTCCCGGACGGTGGTCTCGGGGTGGTCGATGAGGTGCAGCGTCCCGTCGAGCACCTCGGTCATGTTGTGCGGCGGGATGTTGGTGGTCATACCCACCGCGATGCCCGTGCTGCCGTTGACCAGGAGGTTGGGGAACTTGCTGGGGAGGACGAGCGGCTCGACGGTGGAGTCGTCGTAGTTGGGACCGAAGTCGACGGTCTCCTTGTCGATGTCCGAGAGCATCTCCTCGGCGAGGCGGTCCATGCGCACTTCGGTGTAGCGCATGGCGGCGGGGGAATCGCCGTCCACCGAGCCGAAGTTGCCCTGGCCGTCCACCAGGAGGTAGCGGAGGCTCCACTCCTGGGCCAGACGCACCATGGCGTCGTAGACGGCGGTGTCGCCGTGGGGGTGGTACTTACCGATGACGTCACCCACCACGCGCGCGGACTTCTTGTAGGCGCGGTTGTGGTAGTTGCCCAGGTCGTTCATCGCGTAGAGGACGCGGCGATGCACGGGCTTGAGGCCGTCACGCACGTCGGGCAGGGCGCGCCCGATGATGACGGACATCGAGTAGTCGAGATACGAGCGGCGCATCTCGTCTTCGATGTTGACGGGGATGAGTTCTCCCACGCTGCCCGAAGGCGGAGGAGCGGGGGGCGTTGCCGGCTTGTCGGTGGTGTCGTCGGCCATGAAATCTGTGAGGTGTCGAGGGGGCCCGCACGAGGGGGCCCATCTGGGTAACGTGGTTACCTAACCCCCGGATTTTCCTGCGTCAACAAGGGAAACACGGGGGTGGTGAGGGGTAGCCAGAAAGGCGGTCCCGAGCCTGCTCGGCCGGGGGGTTCCAAGGCCCCTTCCGGGACCGTTTTTCACCCCTTCAACGGATGAGCGAGCGCGCTTGTTGCACCAGCGGAACCAACCGTGACGAATCCTTCCAGCCCCGCAGGCTCTCGGAGCCGATGCCGTGCCGCTGGATGAGCGAGCGGAGGACGTCGCGAACCCGCTCGCCGTCCGCTCCGGTCCGGCCCTCATCCGCTCGCCAGGACTGCTCCTCCAGCCGCGTCCAGCGTGCGGGCGTCCACCGTTCGTCGTCGGGAATATCCGGGCGCTGGGCGTCCCACAATTCGTAGGCCACTTCGATCAGCCCCGCCCGGGCGTCCTCGATGGCCTCCGAGGGGAGGAGCCGGACACGGGGCACGTACTCGCGCTCGAAGAGCCACCAGAGCACGGGGGCGAACTCATGCGGCTCGGGCGAGAGGGGGGCCAGCCGGGCCAGGACGAGTTGCCGCATCCGGGCCGAGGCCTCCTGGTGCCAGTACTCGGCGTGAAGCAGGCGCTCGGGGCCGTTGCGGGGCGGGTGGGACGGCGCCCGGGCGGCGCGCTTGCGGAGCTCGGCCACCATGAGGCCCTTCGCGTCCACGTCGGACAGCCGGCGCCACACCGAGGCCAGCGCGGCCTCTCCTCGCTGCCACCCCAGCTGCAGTTCCTCGCGCTGCGCCTGGGTGAAGGGGATGCGGCCGGTGAGCAGCATGGGGTGGGCGAAGAGCGGCTCCAGGAAGGCCCCGAAGGCGGCGGCCTCGCGGAGCGCGGGCAGCGAGTCCGGGAGCAGCTCCAGCGCGGTGCTCGCGCGCAGGTGCGGAGGGATTTCGCGGGGGATGGTGACGAGCCACTCCTCCAGTGCGTCCATCAAGCGGCCCAGGGGCTCCTGGGGACTGCGCCCGAGCTTGCGGGCCACGTCGCGGACGAGCTGCTCGTGGAGCGAGTGGACCTCGTGGAGACAGCGGACGGTGGGGTTGCTGGTGGGCCAGGCCTCGGCCTGGGCGCGGCGCAGGGCGGGGCCGAGCATCGCGTCCAGGGCGTCCTGGTGGGCCGCGATGTCGCGCAGCAGGGGAAGTTCCCGCCGCAGCCGCTCCTGCCAACGGGACTCGGCGAGCACCAGCACCAGCCGGTAGTAGCGCTCGCGAGCGGGCTCCAGCAGTTCCGCCCGGCCCTCGAGGCGCCGTTGGTATTCGTCGCGCGGAGCTCCCATGGTGAGGAGGAGTATACCTCCCGCGACGCGGTCCTCAGGTGACTCGTTCCCGGGACAGGGCGTCGTATTCCGCGCAGCGCTCCAGGAACCGCAGGATGGCCGCCCGGTGGTCTCCCCCGGCCTCTTCCAGGTACAGCCCGGCCCATCCTCTTCCTGAGGGGAACTCGTTCCGAACGTCGCGCAGCCAGGCGCTGAACTCCTGGTAGCGCGAGTCCTCGACTCCCCCGCAGTACAGGTGGAAGCGCACGCCGTGTACGAACGCGGCCGCGGCCTCTACATCCAGCCTGCCGAAGAACATCTCCGGCATCACCCCACCCAGAATCTGTTCCCGGATGAAGCGCAGCACATCCAGGGTCGAAACGAATTGGCCCTTCCACGCCTCGGGGGGACGAATCGCGCTCATGGAGTCACCGTGTACTGAAGCGTCCCCAGGTACGTCATGGCTGCTTGATACTCGGCCCAGGTCATTCCCACCGATCCTGTAAAGGCATCAAAGATTCTTCCATCATTGCGCACGGCCACATGGAAGTTGTTGTCCGCATGTCTCCAGCCGTGCTCGAGATGCGGATGAGTTGGGGACTCTGACCCAACTGCCTGAAACCCTCGGCGATCGCGTTGGCCGTGGACTGGCAAGCGTTGGGAGCACGGCTTGCCGTATCGAAAGCCTTCTGAAGTGCCGTGAACCACCTCGGCAACTGCGATGCGCCCGTGGCCAGCAAGTAGTAATCGCCGGCCGCCGCGACCTCGCCGCGCAGAATCAATACGAGCGTGTGCGTCCGGACCGAATCGGGAACTCCGCCGGCCAGGTCGGTGAAACGGATCGGATGGCCCAAGGCAAGGACTGGCGTCGGATGACCGACAGCCCCGGATGCATCCGCGTCCTGAAAGGGGGCGAGCAGCAGCACGGCACACATCAGGATTCGAAGCGCCCGGCCCATGACCACCTCCAAAGCTCGAGAACGAGGATACGCCTCCTCGTTCATGGGCATCAGCCCACCTGAGCCATGGTGTTGTCTTTGGGACGCAGCGGAGCGGCGAGCCGCTCGGCCTCGGCGCCCAGGGGACCTTCCGGGTCCAACTCCTTGGCGCGCTCGAAGGCCGCGAGTGCACCCGTGCGGTCTCCCTTCAGCTTGAGGGCCACTCCCACGTTGAGGTGCGCGCCGATGTTGTCGCGGTCCATGGCGAGCGCATCGCGGAAGTGCGTCAGCGCATCGTCCAGGTCACCCGCGAGCAGGGCCTCCTTGCCGGCCTGCACGCGCTTGTCCGCGTCGTTGACGAACTCCACCTGCAGCAGGCTGCCACCGGCCACCGTGAAGACGAGCGCGCGCAGGATGCCGCCCCAGTAGAACGTCAGGCCCTCGGCGGCGACCACCGCGGCGATGGGCAGATCCGGCAGCAACTGCTTGCCCCGGAACTTGAAGCGCACCTTCGTGTACCGGCCCTTGTTGGCCCAGTGCACCAGCTCGCCGCGCAACTTGCTCAGGCTCTCCTCGACGCGCTTGGGATCGATCTCGAAGGGCAGCGTGGGGCCAGCCACGGGCTCGCCCGCGGGCAAGGCCTTCATCTCGGACTCGGGCTCGGAGATGGGGAGCGCCGCGTCCGCGGTGATCTCCTCGGGCTCGGGAGCGGACACCGGGGCGGCGCGCTTCTTCGCGGCGGCGGGCTTCTTCTTCGCCGGAGCCACACGCTTCTTCACGGGCGCGGGGCTCTTCTTCGCGGAAACGGCGCTCTTCTTCTTCGGAGCCTCGCGGGTGGCCTTCTTCCGGCTCGCCGGGGCCTTGCGGGATGCGGTCTTCGCCATGGTGGGTAGACTCTAACCAGTCGCGAGCCGGCTTGCTCGCGGGTGCGCCTCGCCGGGCGGAACCCGGCGCTCCCCCGTCCCCTCCGGCGGCTCAGCCGCGCATCGGCAGCACGAAGCCCAGCTCCAGCGGCATGCCCGCGTACTCCGGCCGCACCAGCGCCGTCACGCGCACGCCCCGGGTGCCCTCGCCGGTGGGCACCACCTCGCCGCGCACCCGGCCCGCGGGCGCCGCCCCGCCGAACAGGAACACGTCCGCGGCCTGCGAGAAGAGCGTCGACACCTCCGCGTCCCCCGCACCGGACGGGAGCTGATCCCTCACCCACTGCGCGAAGCGCACGATGCGGCCCGTGAGGATCTGCGCCGGCAGCGGCACGCGGTGCTCGCCCCCGTACACCATGGGCGCCGCCGTGAGCTGCAGCACGTCCGTGTTCCTCCCGCTGCCCAGTCCCAGCACGCCCAGCTCGGCCAGCCGCGACTGCGTGCGCACGGGGAAGAACGTCTCCGTGGGCACCGCCGTCCCGCCCTCGCGCCCCGGGGGCAGCTGCCACACCGCGGGCGCCTGCACCCCGCCCGGGCCCCCCACAATCCGCGCGAAGCTCCCCGTCTCGCGGAAGCTCGACGCCAGCATGCAGGCCACGCCCAGGGCCGCGCTGGTGAAGCTCGTCCGCCGCCGGGCTCCCTGCCCATCCACCATCACCACCACCCGGTGCAGCGCCGCACACAGCCAGCGCGAGGACTCCTCGGCACGCAGGGCGGCCCAGGCCTCGGACACCCCACCGCCCTCCTCCTCCACCCGCGTCACCACCTCCGCGGCCGACGTCACGCCGAAGAGCGAGGGCGGCACCTCCACCACCACCGGGAGCTGCGCCCGCTCGCCCAGCGCGGCCAGCCTGCCGAGCAGGGCCACGTCGTCCACCGCCTCCACCACGAAGAGGGCATCGGGGCGCTCGAAGCGATCGAGCGGGAGCTGGTTCTCCAGGCCATCCACGGCCGAGGGCCCCTCCACGTCGAAGACCTCCAGGGCCATGCCGGACGACGCGGGGCAATGGTCCACCAGCATCTTCAGGCCGCGCCAGGCCGACTCGAGCCGCGCGACGAGCGGATGGGCGAGCACGTCCCGGGCCGTGGCCAGCACCGCCTCCTCCACCAGGGCGCGCGCCGGAGCCGTCGCCGAGGCGGGATTCGCCGGAGGCGCCGAGCGCGTCCCCACCGCGCGCAGGAAGGCATCCACGCCCGCCTTCGCCGCCTGCTCGGGGCGGGCCGCGTCCGTCCGCTCGAAGATGGCGTCCACCAGGTCCGGCTGCCGGGGCGCCGCGGGCGCATGGGGGGCGACGCCGTTGCCGACGCCGTGGCCCGTCTTGGGGGCTGGGGCGGCCGGAGCCTGCTTCTCGCGAAGCACGGCGCCCACCGACTCGGAGAGACGCCCGGCGCCCACCACCGCCTCGATGCTCTTGACGGCCGCCTCCGCGGGCAGCTTGTCCAGCCCGTCCATGAGGGCCTTGAGCGCGCGCAGCTCGGGGAGGGCGGACACCACCTCCGCCACGATGAAGGAGCGCAGCTTGGGGAAGGTCAGCTCGAAGGCGCGCGTCTCGCCCGCGCCCAGCCGGTCGGCCACGCTCACGCGCAGCCCGGTGGCGGAGCGCGCCAGCTCCTCGGCGAAGCTGTCCGGCGTCACCTGGAAGCGCCTGCCCGAGGGGCTCTGCGTGAAAGCCCCCGCGACCCACCACCTCACCTGCGAACCCGCTGTACCCTCATGGCTCATGCTGGCGTCCCCCCTCGGTTGGAGTGGACGCCGAGGTTAGCCCGATTCAACGGGTCCGGGACAGTTCCCGGACACGCCTCGGCCTCAGGACGGCAGTTCCCAGTGGATCGGCTCGCGCCCCGCCTTCTTCAGGGCCTCGTTGGCGCTACTGAAGGGTCTGCTCCCGAAGAAGCCCTTCTTCGCCGACAGGGGCGAGGGGTGCGGCGCCTCGAGGATGACGTGCCGTGAGGTGTCGATGAGCGCCTTCTTCTTCTGCGCGTAGCTGCCCCAGAGGATGAACACCACGGGCTCGGGCTTGCCGCTCACCTTCTGGATGACGGCGTCCGTGAAGTGCTCCCAGCCGTGCCCCGCGTGGGAGTTGGGCTCGCCCTGGCGGACCGTCAGCACCGCGTTGAGCAGCAGCACGCCCTGCTCCGCCCACGGCACCAGGTTGCCATCCCCGGGCTTCGGCGCGCCCACATCGCTCCGCAGCTCCTTGAAGATGTTCACCAGCGAGGGCGGCGGCTTCACTCCCGGCTGCACCGAGAACGCCAGCCCATGGGCCTGCCCCGGTCCGTGGTACGGGTCCTGCCCGAGCAGCAGCACCTTCACCTGCTCGTAGGGCGTCAGCCGGAAGGCCGAGAACAGGTCCTCCTCGGACGGGTACACCGTCTCCTCGCGCCGCTCCTCGGCGACGAACGCCTCCAGCTCCGTGAACTCCGGACTCTCCAGCACGTCCTTCAGCACCGTCCTCCAGTCCTTCGGCAGCCGGTCCTTCATCGAGCCCATCACGCCTCCTGGTATCGAGCCCCGTTGAAGCCTCCGTCCTACACTACTTCTGCGGTCGGATGGCGTATGTCATGTTCCTGGCGACTTTTCCAGGCGGAGGCTCATTGGGCAGGCCGGAGCGACTGGTATAGGAGCGGAGGTCCCCCATGCTCCCCTCCACTCCCGTTCCCGCTCCCAGCCCCAACGAGCCTTCCCTCGAGCCCGACCACACCGGACCCTCCCGGCTCTCCTCGGCGCAGCTGGGCGAGCAGCTGCGGGGTGAGGCAGCGGTTTCGCGCGTGGCGGCGCTCACCCTGCTCGGGCGGCTCCAGGCCGTCCACGCCGTCCTGACGGGGGTGGAGGACGCGGCACTCGCCGCGCGCATGGCCGGGGTGCCGGAGTCCCGGGAGGAGGCGGACGCGGAGCGTGAGCGCCTGCGCCCCCTGGCGCTGGAGGCGCTCACTCGCCACCCGGAGCTGCTCGCGCGGACGACCTCGACGTACTTCCGCGACAGCTCTCCGCTCGCCGCGCTGCCCGCGGAGTCCCTGCCGGCCCTGGTGCCCGCGGTCCGCGCGCTCCTCGCGACGACACAGTCGCTCGAGCCCGTCCGCACCGTGCAGACGTTCCTGGCCCGGGCCGCGCCGCGCCAGGTGGTGGAGACGGGGCTCGCCACGGATGCGCACCCCCGCGTCCGCCACGCGGTTCTCCAGGCGCTCTGCCGCTCGCGCGTGGACGGAGCCGTGGAGGTGCTCCGGCGGCTCTGCGCGCGGCCGGAGCTGACGGCCGTGGACCGGGGCCTCCTCCTGGACCGGCTGGAGGCGCTCGGCGAGGACGTCTCCCTCCTGGACACGGAGCGCACGCTCCCGCTCGAGGCCTGGGTGGAGCTCGCCCGGGCCGAGGGCGCCGCGGACGCGGTGCCGAAGGACCTTCGCGGGCTCCCACTCGTCACCGCGCTCGCGCCACTCGGGGAGCTGCCGGTGCGGTGGCTGCTCACGCGGGCCAGGGAGCTGGGGGAGGAGCGGCTGCCCCGCCCGTTCCGGCACCTGCTCGGACAACACCTCCCCCCTCAGACGCTCCCGGTACTCGGGCGGCACGCGCTGGAGAGCTGGCTCGCGGTGAAGGGCAAGACGGGCGCCGCCTGGATGCTGTCGTTGATCGCGGAGTACGGCGGAGACGAGGCGGTGACGACCCTCTGCCGCCGGATTGACGAGTGGCGCCGCCACCAGAAGCCCAAGGCCAACACCGCCATCCGCGCCCTCGGCAGGATGGGCACCGTCTTCGCCCTCTCGCAACTGGAGCGCATCGCCTCCGCGGGCGGGCGGTACACCGAGTCGCTCGTGCAGAACGCACGCGAGGGGCTGGCGGAGGCCGCGGCCGCGCGTGGCCTGACACCCGAGCAACTGCGTGAGGAGCTGGTGCCGGACCTGGGCCTCACGCTGGAGGGCCTGGGGGTGGACCTGGGCCCCCGCGGGCTCCAGGTGAAGGTGCGGGCGGACCTCTCGCTGGAGGTGCACCACGAGGGCGGCAGGGTGACGAAGTCCTTCCCGGCCCTCCGCAAGGACGAGGACCCGGTGAAGCACGCGGAGGGCAAGCAGCGCTTCGACGTGCTCCGCAAGAACCTCCAGCCGGTGCTGAAGGCGCAGCTCGCGCGGCTCGAGGAGGTGCTCTTCGTCCAGGGCGACTACCCTCAGGAGCGCTGGCAACGGCTCTTCCCGCGTCACCCGGTGCTGCGGCTCGGCATCCAGGCCGTGCTCTGGACCCGGCTCACGCCCACCGGCGAGGTGATGGGCTCGTTCCGCGTCGCGGAGGACGGGACGCTGGTGGACGCGCAGAACGCGGAGGTGCGCCTGCATCCCTCCGAGCGCGTGGGCCTCTGGCACCCGGTCCTGGAGGATGCGCGCACGCACGCGCTGTGGGGGGAGCACCTGTCGGACTACCGGCTCGTGCAGCCCTTCCGCCAGTTCGAGCGAGAGGCCCTCCGGCCCACCGGCGCGGAGCGCGGGGCCACGGCCATCACCCGCTTCCAGGGCGTGTCCCTGTGGGCCAGCCGGCTGAGGAACACCCTGGAGCGGCTCGGGTGCAGGGCCCCGGTGGGGGACAGCGGCATGCTCCACGAGCACGCGCGCGCCCTGCCGAACCACGGGGTGGCCTTCCGCGTGCTCCACTCCCCCATTCAGCGGCGTTTCGAGTTGGAGGAGCGGGTGGAGCTGGGGCAGCTCGAGTACACGCTCGAGCCGCGGTACCGGCAGCGCCACGGCATCGCACAGGAGGGCCAGCCCACGCTCGGGGAGCTGCCGCCGGTGCTGTGCGCGTGTCTGCTCGACGTGATGCGCTCGCTGGCGCTCCAGGCGGATACGCCCTGAGCCCGCGGGGCGTGTCGTCCCTCCCCATGCGGCCCGCTTACCCGGGCCCACTTCTTCCTCATCCATCGTGCTCGTAACACCTCCTCCTTCTCTTGGGGGAGCACAGCTTGCGTGTATCATCTGCCATCCAGCACGGAGAGCAGCAGGGTGGCCTACCTCTTCAGCTACTGCATCCCGATCGACGATGGCGCGGCGCCAAACCCATTCTGGGGCGTGTGCACGCTCGTCATTTGTAAGCCTGACATTCGTCGAGTCGCGCAGGTTGGCGACTGGATCGTGGGCACTGGTTCACACCGATCGCCGATCGGCGACGTCGCCACAAAGGTCGTCTACGCGATGCGTGTGACCGAGAAGCTCACGATGCAGGCGTACAATGCGCGGACGCGGCAGAAACTCCCCGAGAAGATCCCAGACTGGGGCAACGCTGACTATCGCCGCCGACTCGGTGATTCCATCTACGACTTCACCGTTTACCCGTACGTCATACGCAAGAGCGTCCACGATGAGCGCAACCGCGAGCGCGACCTGAGCGGCAAGTATGCGCTCCTCTCGACGCACTTCTTCTACTTCGGAGACAAGCCGATCGAGTTGCCGGAGGATCTCCACAAGATCATCAAGGCTGGACAGAAGCACTTGCGGATTGGCGACCCAGAAGTCGTCGACCGCTTCGTCGCGTGGATCGAGGGGTTGAACATCGCGCCGAACAATCTCCTCGGCGAGCCGCAATGCCGTGACATGGAGAAGCGGTGCCTTCTGGACGCGGAGGAAGAGGAGTAGGAGCGGCGCCGCCATACCGGTTTCTCGATTTCGAGAAGCTGTTCCAGAAGAAAGGCATCAAGGGTATTGAGTTGGTGCTCACTCCTCCGCCCTGAGGCGAAGCGCACATGAGAGAGACCTACTACGCGGGCATCTACTGGGGGGGCCGCAAGGATTCCGCCGAGGAGTGTGCCCGGCGCGCGGAGGCGTTCTTCCACCTGCTGTCGCGTTGCGACCCCATCTACACCCGCTGGTTCGAGAAGGCTGACTCGCGCAAGAAGGCGCTCCAACTCCAGTTCGAGCCCACCGCCGACACCTTCCTGCGCTTCTTCAAGAGGAAGACGTACCAGGAGGGCAGGGATGGCTTCGTGCTCGGGTTCTGGACGGGGCACGAGGAGGGACACGGGGGGCAGGTCACCCTGTGCTGCGGCTCCGCGGCCGAATTCGTTTCAAACAGCTGCTTCCTCTACCTGCCGAAGGAGGAGCCGGAGAAGGAGCGCGTCCTCCAGGCGGACGTGCTCGCCGGGGTGCTGCGCGCCATGGTGCTGGCGTGGGAGCCGGACTGGGGGGTCGTCACCTCCGGTGCTTTCCGGGACAGCTTGTCGCAGCAGGGCATTGCCGGCACCTTCGTGGGTTGGTGGACCTACGTGTCCAGCCGCCGGGGGGGGCTACCGCCCCTGCCGGAGCCGGTGCGGGTGCAACCCGTGGAGGACAGGGGCACGCTCGTCCTGCTCACTCCCGAGCGCCTCACCGCCTC
Organism: Archangium sp.; assembly: GCF_057119385.1. Classification (NCBI taxonomy): domain Bacteria; kingdom Pseudomonadati; phylum Myxococcota; class Myxococcia; order Myxococcales; family Archangiaceae; genus Archangium; species Archangium sp. The sequence goes on from NZ_DBNGVP010000131.1 coordinate 58,466, forward strand.
CAATCCCGAGCACCTCGCCCTGGGCCGGCGCGTCCAGGAGGTGCTGAGCGCCAAAGGCCTGCTGGAGCCGGTCGTTTCCAGACGGCCCGCCCCCTGAGACGGCTTCCACGCTCGCCGCCAGACACCGGCAGGGGCACGGCGGGCCCGTGGTCACCGCCCGGGGTCAGGATGGGCGGGAAGCAGACACTCAGGGAAAGCGCACGCCGCTCACGGTGAAGGTGCGCGCTCCGCCCGCCTCGCCCAGCTTCAAGAGGAACGTGCCCTGGAGGTGCTCCACCGGCGCCTCCGCTTCCACCACGAGCCGCACCTGCCCTCCCGGCAACAGGGGCCCGGATTGCCACACCCGCGTCACCCGCAACCGGACGCCTTCCGTGCTGACGAGTTCCGCCCCCTCCGTCGTCCAGGCCAGGGCACTCGTGTTCTTCACCTTTAGCTCCACCGCCACCTGCTTCGGTGCTTCGGCGTGGTAGCTCCAGGCATCCCACACCTCCAGGGGCGCTCCGGGACGTGGGGTGAGGTCGCTCTTGATGTCGCGCGCCAGGATGCCGTCCCCCGCCCCCACCAGTCCGGCCTCCAGCAGTCCCTGGAGACTTCCGGAACACGGCCCCCGAGGGAGGGCACGCTCCAGCGTCAGCGCGGCCTCGCACCGCTCGGCGCGCTCGCGCTGCTGCCGGGACTCCGGGTGCAACGACTCCCCCGAGCGGGACGAGCGGTACACCCGCACCTGGTGCTCGGCCCGCGACGCGTCCTCCACCAGCCGGAAGGTGACGCCGCCGGGCACCTGCCCGTCCGCGAAGCGCACCGTCACCCGCGGCGGCCTGTCCGCCGACGGCGCCTGCGTGGGCAGCAGTGTCACCATGCCCTCGGCCTCGTTCACCGCCACCTTCACCCCCTGCCCGCCCTCCACCTGCACGCCACCGGGTTGCAGCGGCGTGTCGAACACCAGCGTGGTGGACTCATGGGGGCGGATGCGTACCGGGTGCTGTACGTCGGCGTTCTCCGCCGTCAGCTCCACGTGGCGTGCGCCCGGCGTGTCCCATTCCTCCCCGTGGGGCGAGGCCGACGTGGACACGAGGAGAGCGAGCAGCAAGGGAGCGGCGAGCAGCGTGGACATGGGGGTGACCTCCAGAGTGGCCCACACTAGCAGGGCCTCGGAAGTCGGCCCCTCCTGTTCCTCCCGTCAGTCGAAACGCGGCGGCGGCTGGTTATACCGCGACGCCTCGCCGAAGCGTTTCACCGGACGCAGAGCCCCCCCGCTGCGGACGACGGCGGTGTCCTGGCCACTGCCCTCTTCCCTCGCCCAGCCCCACCGGGTGTTGGAATGCACCTCCAGGCACACCGGATAGGCCTGGCCCTCGGGGGTGTATGCCTGGGTGAGGCGCGCCTGCACCCGCTCGCCGAAGAGCAACTGGCCGGTGAACAGGGTGTCGCGCGGCAGCCTGCCCCAGTGGTCCTGGCCATTGAGACGCAGCGTTACCAGTCCCGGCCTCACGGTGCTCTCCGGCCCTTTCGCCCCGAGAATCTCGACGCCCTCGGACCGGTCCGTGAGCTCCAGTTCCTTCATGGCCTGGGCGGCACCGGGGGGGCACTCGGCGGGAGGGGGCAGCGGGGGCTTGGGCAGCACGGTGGCGGTGGTGGCGGGGCTGGGGCAGCCGGTGGCCAGGGCGCAGCCGAGCACGGCCGCGCCCACCTGCGTGGCCGGGGAGCCCGTCTTCTTCGGGGGAGGGGGAGCTTTGGCTGGAGTCTTCACGCGCGTCTCGTCCTTGGGCGTCGCACGGGCGACGGGCGCGGGGGTTGCCGCCCCAGGGGGCGCCGCGCCGCCGTCACCTTCTGGCCGCTGCCACGGGGAAGCCACTTCCTGGCCACCCGGCTCCAGGCTGATAGGAAGGAACTCCCCGGGTAGGCTGGCGCGAGGTGTCTCCACCGGTGACACGGTGCGCACGGTGGCGGGGGGCGGGGGGCGCACGGCGAGCCACAGCCCCAGGCCCAGCACGAGCACCGCACCGGCGGCCAGCAGCGCCCGGCGCGAGTGGACGGCGGGCCGCGCGGCTTCCCGGACGCGCGGAGCCGGCGGTGTCACCGCCGGGGCCTCGTCCACCGCTCGCGGCACCTCGGGCCCGGCGAGCGGCATGGCTTCTTGCGCCGACATCGGGGGCACGGCCACTTGCGGTGTCACCTCGGGCGGCGCCTGCGGGAGCAGGGTGGACACCTCGTCAGGTGCCCGCGGTTTGCCGCGCACCGCCACCCGGGCGTAGGAGGCCCGCCGCTCGTAGAGCGCCAGCACGTCCCCTCCCTGCCACATGCCGGGCTCGAGCACGGTGGTGGCGTGGTGCGGCCCCCACGCCTCGCACAGCGGCTCCCGCCACGTGTCGTCCGCCTCCTTCATCGCTTGCGCGAGCGCCGCCTCCACCGCGAGCGCGTCCGGGTAGCGCTCCTCGGGCACCTTGCGCAGCATGCGCCAGCACACCTCGCCCAGCGCCCGCGGCACCCGGGGGTTGCATGCGTGCGGCACCGGCGGCTCCTCGTGCAGGACGGCATGCACCAGCTCGCCCTCGCGGCCCTGGAACGGCAGCCCGCCGGTGAGCGCGAGGTAGAGCTCCACACCCAGCGCCCACACGTCGTCGCCCGGACAGGCCCGCGAGTCCTCCAGGCCGCGCCAGGCGCGCCACACCCGGGGGCTGAGATAGGACCAGGTGCCCGGGGGGAAGGCTCCCGTCAACCTGGGGGCGCCCTCGTAGGTGGCCACGCCGAAGTCCACCAGCACCACCTGCCCCTCGCCATGCACCAGCAGGTTCGCCCCTTTCACGTCCCGACGTAGGTCTCAAACTGCACCCCAAGGTGCAGCGAGTTCAGAATGTGTGAGCATCATCTTCCCAGTGCACCCATTACGAGGCATGCGCCTGACGGTGGTGCGCACTGTCCGTAGCCAGAATGGGCGGCAGTACATTGATGCGGAGCATCCCAATGGAGGGCTCATTCGGCTGCCAGTTGAATGGACGGATCGCTCCATTCCCATGGTAGTTCCGGCTCGTGGTGGCCGGCAGGTCCGACTGAGTGCCAGCGCCCTCCTGGAACTTGCCCGCGCAGTCAGCATAGCGCCAGGCAAGTCCCCCGCTGTGGAGGCTCCTCTCGAACCGGAGGGGGAGCCTAGGTTCACTCATGCCAGCGCCGCAGTTGCCCAAAGCCGACCTGCCCTGGCCGCACCTGCCCGCGACGGCAAGGGGCGCATTGCTGGGAGCGTGGGCCAGCCTGCTGCACAAGGTGCTGCGCGTCGAGGCCGGCGGCGTGGAGGAGGACCATGAGCGACAAGATACAGGCGACCCACCTCGAACGCCGAGCCATCGTCTATCTGCGACAGTCCACGCTCAAGCAGGTCCACGAGCATCGTGAGTCCACGGCTCGCCAGTATGCCTTGAGACAGCGTGCGCAGGAGCTTGGCTGGCCGGCCGAGCGCATCGACGTCCTTGATGAGGACCTGGGGCAAAGCGGCGCTGGGACGGCCTGGCGCGCTGGTTTCCAGCGGCTGGCCGAGGACGTCGCCCACGGACGCGTCGGTGTCATCTTTGCGCTCAAGGTCTCCCGGCTGGCGCGTTCCTCCGCGGACTGGCAGCACTTGTTGGACTTGTGCGCCCTGGCCGACGTTCTCATCGCGGATGAGCAGGCCGTCTACACCCCACGAGACTACAACGACCGGCTCCTGCTGGGGCTCAAGGGCACCATGAGCGAGGCCGAGCAATACTGGATGCGACTGCGGCTACAGGGTGGAAAGCTGTCCAAGGCCCGGCGCGGCGAGCTCTTCCTCGTTCCTCCTGTCGGTTACCAATGGGACGAAGCGACGCACAAGCTACGCCTGGACCCGGACGAGCAAGTGCAACGTGCGGTGCGGCTGGTCTTCGAGCGCTTCCGCCTCGACGGCAGTGCCTACGCGGTCGTGCGGTACTTTGCCCAGCATGGATTGAAACTACCGATGCACCAACTCCGAGGAAGGCAACTGCATTGGGGACCCCCGCGTCACAAGGGCGTGCTCGACATGCTCCACAACCCCTTGTACGCAGGCGCCTATGTCTATGGCCGCAAGGAAGTCCGGATGGCGTTGGTGCAAGGGGAATTGAAGCAACGGCACACCACGTTCCTGCCGCGCCAGGACTGGAAGGTATGTCTGCGCGACCACCACCCGGCCTACATCAGCTGGGAGGAGTTCATGGCCAACCAGGAGAAGCTCCAGGGCAATCGGACGAAGCACCTGCCGCATCAGCACGGCGCCGCTCGAGAAGGAGCGGCGTTGTTGCAAGGCCTGGTGTTGTGTGGACGGTGCGGCCACCGCATGAGCATCAGCTACCGCGGCACCCTGCACCGCCCCTATTACGAATGCCGAAGTGCCTCCGTGCTGGTGGAAGGCAAGCAGCTGTGTTGGATGGTGGCAGCCCGGGGCATTGATGAAGCAGTCGCCCGGTTGTTCCTGGAGGCCGTGCAACCTCCAGAAGTGGAGCTCGGACTGGCTGTGGCGCGCGAAGTGGAGCGCCAGGCCCAGCAGCTCCATCAGCAGTGGAAGCTGCGGCTGGAACGGACGCGTTACGAGGCGCAGCTCGCTGAGCGCCGCTACAAGGCCGTGGACCCGGACAATCGGGTAGTGGCCCGCACGCTCGAAACCGAGTGGAACGACAAGCTGCGCGAGCTGCAGGAGCTGGAGAGCGAGTACCAGCAGGTGCTGCGCCGCCAGAAGCTGGAGCTGACCGAGGAGGATAGAAGGCGCATTCTCGCACTGTCCAAGGACCTGCCGCGTGTCTGGGACGCCCCGAGCACGACGAACGCGGAGCGCAAGAATCTCTTACGCATCCTGGTGCAGAAGGTAGCGCTCAGCCCGACCGAAATGCCGAAGGGAATGACTCGCGTCCAGGTGGTGTGGGTGACGGGGGCTGTCAGTGACTTCACCGTGCCGCGCCGCACGGGATTTCATACGCGGAAGAATCCGCCCGAGGCCATTGAGCTCATCAGCCGCTTGTTCAAGCAGAAGAAGACGGATGCGCAGATAGTGGCGGAGCTCAACCAACTCGGCTTGCGCTCGGGCGCCAACATCCCCTGGAACAAGAGGACAGTAGCTCGGGTGCGTAGCCGCAAGGGCCTACGCCACCTGCCCATGTCTGTGGGGACCGGACAACAGCCTGCTCGCCGGGCAGATGGGCTCTATTCCGTGCGCGGCGTAGCCGAACGTTTCAATGTTTCCGAGGCCATCGTCCGCTATTGGATGAAGAGAGGATGGCTCGAACCCGTGGAGGGCGGTGGTCGCGGGCACGTCTGCTGGTTCAAGCTCGACCGCAAAGCGCTCAAGAGGCTCAATGCCGCCAAGGCTCAAGGGCTCGGAGCAATCGGCTCCATGGATTCTCAACCCCATTCGCACCATGGGGTGCATTATGCGTGATACGTCCCGGTGCACCACGCCGGCCGCGTGCACCACCGCCAGCTGGCGCGCGCCCTGGCCGAAGAGCCGCGCCACCTCGAGGGCACAGGGGTTGTGCACGCGCGTCCACACGTCCAGCGGCAGCCCACGCACCAGGGGCATGACGAGGAAGAGGTAGAGGGGCGCGGGCGCGGGCCACACGCCCTCGTCCACCAGGGGCAGGCCGCCCGCGCTGCTGAGCTTGAGCATGACGTCGCGCTCGCGCCAGGCCCAGCGCGCCGTGCGCGGCAGGAAGAGGAACTTCACCGCGTACAGCACGCCCTCGCGCGAGGCGCGGAACACGGTGCCCTGGCCGCCGGTGCCCAGGCGCGCCTCCAGCGTGTAGCCGGCCACCACCAGGCCCGGCCGGGGGCGCCAGGGGGAGGCCTCCTCCTCCAGGGGCTCCACCCCTCCTGGCCGCTGCTCCTGCCCACCGCTCCGCGTGCCCGCCTCGCTCATGCACATCACCTCCGAGGTGGGCCAGCCTACAGGACGGCTCAAGGCGTGCGGATACACAAGGGGCCAGTCATTGTCCGGCGCCGCTCGCGCCCGTCCACGCGGTGGACAGGCCCGTGCTGGAGCACCCGGGAATGCCACCTGGGTGGGCTTGACTGGTAGACGTCTACCAGTGGTGTGGTTTCGTGTGTGCTGGTGTGTTTCTGGAGTGGTAGACGTCTACCAGTGCCCCGGGGGGAGGCGTCTACCCGTGCCGAGCAAAGGGCCCGTCTCCCCGCCCCCAATCCGCGGATGCGCGCAGCGGGCTGTCACGGGTCAGAGGCTTCGCCGGGAAGGTCAGCCTGGGCGCGTACACCTGGAGAGCGGTTCTTGCCCGGAGGCCTTCCATGCGCACGCCTTCATCGCCCTGGTTTCATGCCCGGCAGAGGCTCGTCCACTGCGTGGTGCTGACACTGGGGCTGCTGGTGCTGGGCGGTTGCGCCACACGCGCGCCCCTGCCCGGACTGCTCCTCGGCCCTCGCGCTCACCGCCTGACGCCGGTCCTCTCCACCCAGGCGCATCCGCCCGGGCCCGTGGACTCCGCGGGGACGGCCGTGCTGTCCGGGGATGCCCCTGCGCTCGACGAGGACGACGAGCCGGAGGACGACGTCGATGAAGAGGAGCCCGGTGCCCCGGTCATGACGGCGGACGTACCCGGGGACGCGTCCGGCTCGCGGGGGCGCCACCGGGCGCAGGAGGAGGACGAGCCGCTGGAGGACGGAGGCGAGGGCCTCGTGGGCTGGAGGGATGGCGTGGGGGAGGGGCGCCCCTGGCCGGTGCCCTTCAGCGTGGACCATTTCCAGGGCCTGCTGGTGCAGGTGGGCGTGTCCCCCGAGGTGTTGCCGGAAGACGGCAGCACCCTGTCGCCCCAACAGGCGGTGCAACTGTTGGCGCACCTGCTGGAGGCGGAGGCGAAGCTTTTGGAATTCCCCCGCCAGCGCATGGCGGCGCACCTGCTGCTGGAGGTGGCCACGGGCGAGAGGCCGGTGACGCGTGAGGAGTTGCACGCACGCATGGACCGCTTCCACCGGCTGCGGGTGGTGAGGCCGGACGGCTACCTGGTACGGGCGGTGACGGGCGAGGCGGTACAGCGGGCCGGCGAGGTGCGGCTGGCCGAGGACGGCACGCTGCGCGCGGGCCGCTACGAGGTGGGGCCCTTCTACGCGGTGGAGGACGAGCAGCTGTGGCCGGTGGATACGGGGCTGGAGGTGCCCCGAGGCGCGAAGCCCCTGGGCCCCTACGTGCCGGATGACGGCGTGGTGCTACCCGCGCTGGAGGGCGCGGGGCTGGCGCTGGGGGACACCCTGGAGGGCTTGAGCCGGCTCGTCTTCCACCCCGGCGAGAGCCTGGAGGGCCTGACGCGACTGCCGGGAGCGGTGCGCGTGCTCTTCCAGAACGCGCCCGAGTATTGGGAGGCCTTCCGCCAGAAGCCCCGGGGCGAGCGGGTGCGGACGGTGTCGCGGCTGCTGGCCAACGCGCTGCTGACGGTGGGTACCTCGGGGGCGGGGGCGGTGAAGGCGGTGACGTGGGGCGAAAAGCTCGGCCGGCTGTCGGTGCCCCTGCTGACGCTGACGAAGAAGGGCGAACTGGTGCTGCGGCTGGTGGCGGTGCCCGGACGGGCCGTAGCGGTGGCGGGCCAGGGGCTGAGCGTCGCCTGGGGCCTGCACCTGGCCAAGGTGGGCTCGGGCGGAGGTGGCGGCTGGGTTCCGCCGGTGGGCGGGCCGGGGCAGTGGGTGCCCAAGAACGAGCGGATGTCGCCGCGCTCGCGCGCCTTCCAGTACAAGGTGACGAAGGCGCCCGCGGGCTGGGTGTACCGCGTGTGGCGCAATGGCGAGAAGGCCGACTTCGACGGCTTCGACCTGAAGCAGCGCCTGCTACAGGAGACCAAGGGCCTGGGCTACGACAAGCACTTCGACGCGGAGCTCGAGCCCAAGGGATATTTCAAAGGCGCCAAGAGGCTCGTCAGGCAGGCCGCGCGACAACTGCGGGTGGCCAATGGCATTCCCATCCGCTGGCACGTGGCGGAGCCCCGCATGGTCCCCATCCTCCAGAAGCTGTTCCAGAAGGAAAAAATCACGGGTATTGAGGTGTTGTTCACCCCACCGCCCTGAGGCGAAGCGCACATGAGAGAGACCTACTACGCGGGCATCTACTGGGGGGGCCGCAAGGATTCCGCCGAGGAGTGTGCTCGGCGGGCGGAGGCGTTCTTCCACCTGCTGTCCCAATGCGATCCCATCTACACCCGTTGGTTCGAGCAGGCCGACTCGCGCAAGAAGGCGCTCCAACTCCAGTTCGAGCCCACCGCTGATACCTTCCTGCGTTTCTTCAAGAGGAGGACCTACCAGGAGGGCAGGGATGGCTTCATCCTCTGGGTGTGGACGGGGCACGAGGAGGGACATGGGGGGCTGGCCACCATGCGCTGTGGCTCCGCGGCCGAGTTCGTTCCAAACAACTGCCTCCTCTACCTGCCGAAGGAGGAGCCGGAGAGGGAGCGCGTCCTCCAGGTGGACGCACTCGCCGGAGTGCTGCGCGCCATGGTGCTGGCGTGGGAGCCGGATTGGGGGGTCATCACCTCCGACGATTTCCGGGACAGCCTGTGGCCGCAAGACAATGTGGACACCTTCGTGGGTTGGTGGACGTACTTCTCTCGTGACCGGGGGGAGGTGCCGCCCCTGCCGGAGCCGGTGCGGGTGCAGCCCGTGGAGGACAAAGGCACGCTCGTCCTGCTCACTCCCGAGCGCCTCACCGCCTCCAATCCCGAGCACCTCGCCCTGGGCCGACATGTCCATGAGGTGCTGCTCGCGAAGGGCATGCTCGGGCCGCTCGTGTCCAGACGGCCGGCCCATTGAGACAACTCCCACGCGCGTTGCCAGGCACCGGCAGGGGCACGGCGGACCCGTAGCCCCCGTGGAACCCACTGGACCCGCCCGCCTGGCCTCCATGCCGGTAGGCAGGCCCTGCGCTTGGGACTCGGCCGGTCTCGGGCTAGCCTCGGGGGCGCCATGTCGATGTACTCCGAGTCGCTCCGCGCCTTCCTCAAGCCCGTCCTCCCCTATCTCGACGACCCCACGGTCTCGGAGATCATGATCAACGGGCCCACCGACGTCTGGATCGAACGCAAGGGCAAGGTCTCCAAGACCGATGCCACCTTCACCGAGGAAGGCCTCATCGGCGCCGCGCGCAACATGGCGCAGTTCGTCGGCCGCCTCCTCAATGACGAGCGCCCGCGCCTCGACGCCCGCCTGCCCGACGGCAGCCGCATCCACGTCGTCATCCCGCCCATCGCCCGCAAGGGCACCACCATCTCCATCCGCAAGTTCTTCAAGGACAAGCTCACCATCGAGTCCTTGATCAAATTCAAGTCCATGACGCCGCAGATGGCGCGGCTCATCGACGCGGGCATCCACACCAAGCTCAACATGCTGGTGTCCGGCGGTACCGGCTCGGGCAAGACGACGCTGCTCAACATCGTCTCCTCCCTCATCCCCGACGAGGAGCGCATCCTCACCATCGAGGACTCGGCCGAGCTCCAGCTCAACCAGTCCCACCTGGTGCCCTTCGAGAGCCGGCCCCCGGACAAGTTCGGCAAGGGCGGCGTGGACATGGGAGACCTGCTCAACTCGGCCCTGCGTCTGCGCCCCGACCGCATCGTGGTGGGCGAGGTGCGCGGCGGCGAGGCCTTCTACCTCGTGCAGGCGATGAACACCGGCCACGGCGGCTCGCTGGCCACCACCCACGCCAACACGCCCACGGACACGCTGCGCCGCATCGAGTCGCTCTGCCTCATGTCCGGCATCGACCTGCCCATGGTGGCCATCCGCGCCCAGGTGGCCAGCGCCATCAACTTCGTCATCTGCTGCGAGCGCCTCCACGACGGCAGCCGCAAGACGATTGCCCTCTCCGAGGTGCTCCCCCTCAACGAGAAGGGCGAGTACCGCACCCAGGACATCTTCGTCTTCACCCCGGTGACGAAGGACGAGGAGGGCCACATCCTCGGCTACCACGCGCCCACCGGCATCATCCCCCACTTCGTCGCCCGGGCGCGCGCCTACGGCTTCACGGACCTGGACGAGTCCTTCTTCGACCCGGCCACCTACGGCGTGCCGCCCCCGCCCTCCTTCCACGCCGGGGAGAGCTACAGCGTGCGCTGGGCTCCCTCGCTCAAGCACCGCGAGCGCGGTGAGCCGGACCCGGCGAGCTACAAGAAGGAGTGGCAGGCCTTCGAGCAGCGCCTGAAGGACGAGGCCCACGAGGCCCAGGGCGGCAAGCCCGCGGCGCCCGCCTCGCCGCCCGTGCAGGTGCAGGTGCCCGCCAACCTCCCCATGGCGGCTCCCCGCGCCCCCGAGCCGCCCGCTCCGGCTCCCGCCCGGCGGACGGCCGAGACGCCCGCCGCGCGCACCGGCCCCGCCCTGAGGCCCAACCTGCCCGCGAACCGGCCCGCCCCGCCCGTCCCGGAGCACGACGACGACAAGACGCCGCCGCCCACGCGCAACCCCTTCGCCTCCGAGGCGGATGATGGGTTCGGCGCGCCCCCGGACGAGCCCAGCGTGCAGGTGGCCGCGGACCTCCTGGCCGAGGACCTCGACGCCACCCAGGGCCGGGGCATCCCCCCGCCGCGTCCGGCCCCCCGCCCCGCCGCGACTCCCGCGCGTCCCACTCCGGCTATCGGCTCCCGCCCCGCCGTGGCGTCGCCTCCCCGCCGGCCCGCGCCTCCCGCTCCCGCTCGGCCTCCTCCGCCCGTCCCCTCCAGCGACCTGGAGGACGATGACGCACCGCGCGAGCTGGACAACTCGGAGAAGACGCACATCAAGCCCATGCCCGAGAAACCGCGCCGCTGAGGCCGCTCGCCTGGGCACACCCGCGTCACGCACCCGGCGCTACTTGGAGTGCGTGACCTTGCGATGGGCGCGACATGGGGGGAAAGTGACACCATCGTGTTCCTTTCACTCCTCGCCACGCTCGTCGTGCTCGGCCAGGCGCCCGCGACCTCCGAGGCTCCGCTCACCGTGCTGATCGCCCCGCCGGAGGCCGCGGGGGTCCCTTCCCACATCGTCTCCTTCGCCCAGGAGCATGTGTACGAGCAGCTCAAGACGCAGGGGCTGCAGGTGGTGCGCGCCTCGGAGCTGTCCCAGCGCCTGCCGCCCGCCCAGCGCAAGACGGTGCTCGGGTGCAACCGTCTGGAGGCCGCCTGCCGGATTACGCTGGGCGAGGCCGCCCAGGCCGACGCGGTGGTGATCGCCGAGCTGGTGCAGTTCCTCAGCGGCTACCGGGTGGGCCTGAAGGCCTACGCCACGCGCGACGGCGAGCAGCTCTCCGAGCACTACGTGCCGGGCGTGCGCGAGGATCAACTGCTGGACGCGCTCACCCAGGCCAGCGAGAAGGTGGTGCCGCCGGTGCGCCGCGCGCTGCGCCCCTCGCTGGAGCCCGTCGTCGAGGCGCCAGTGCAGCCCATCACGTCCACGCCCGTGCAGCCGGTGCCGGTGAAGCCCGAGCTGACGGTGTCGCGCTCGGGCGCGCCGGGCTGGGGGTGGCTGCCGGCCGCCGGTGGCGCGGTGCTGCTGGGCGCGGGCACGTTCTTCTTCGTGCAGGCGACCCAGGACTACAACGCCCTCAAGGCGCGGCAGTTCACCGACCCCCTGGATGGCGAGCGGCTGCGGGACTCGGGCGCGCGTGCGCAGTGGCTGAGCCGGGGCGCCTTCGCGGTGGGCGCGGCCGGCGTGGTGACGACGGGGCTCATCTACCTGCTGTCTGGCAAGGACGAGGGCAAGCCTTCACTGGTGCGCCCCACCGCCTCCGTGGGCAACGGCGGCGGTATGGTGGGCGTGGCCGGAACACTCCCGTGAGGACTGACATGCTCGAGACGAAGAAGCCATTCGCCGCGGGGCTCGCGCTGGCGCTGCTGGCCGCTACCGGTTGCTACGACTTCGAGGGGGCCTTCGAGGAATGCAAGAACCTCGGCCAGTGCGTGCCCAGCACCTGCGATCCCTCCGCGGTGGATGTCCCGGATGATCTCTTCTACGACGCCAACTGCGACGGCATCGACGGCACGCCCGGCGACGCCATCTTCGTGGACCCCACCGGCCAGGACTCCAACGACGGCACCAAGGACGCACCGGTCAAGCGGCTCTCCGTCGCCCTGAATCTCGCCGCCGACCGGGGCAAGGCCATCTATCTGGCGCGGGGCACCTACGACGAAGCGGATCTGCGCATGGAGCGGGCCGTGTCCATCTACGGCGGCTACGCCGGCAAGGCGGGCAACTGGAAGCGCGACAAGGAGAACATCACCCAGATTGGAGGCAGCACCCCCACCGGCTTCACGGTGAGCGGGCTGATGGACGCGGGCGTCGACATCGAGTGGGTGTACATCCGTTCCGCCAACAGCTCCGTGCCCGGGACGCCGTCCATCGGCCTGCGGGTGCTGGACTCGAACGGCGTGCGCCTGAGCCATGTGGACGTAGCGTCCGGGAAGGGCGCGCCGGGCCGGGACGGTGACTCTCCCGGACCCACGACCCAGGTGGGCGCGGATGGAGGCGTGGGACTGGACGGAACCGCCGGGACGCCCTCGGGGGGCCCCCGGGGAGCGAGCAGCTGTGGCGCGGGCTCCTACGCGGGGGGCCCGGGTGGACAGGGAGGCACCGCCTACCTCACTCCGCCTGGAGTGGGAACGGCGGGAGAGCCCTACACCACCGGTGGCGGCACCGCCGGAACGAACAAGCTCGACACCGCCTGCAGCACGGCCGTGTGCGTGTGCGATGGGGAGGCAGGAGGGGTGGGCCAGCCGGGTGAGGCGGGCGGCCGCGGCAAGGACGGCAACCCGGGCGATGAGAAGGGGGTGCTGGAGGGGACCACCTGGGTGGCGAGGTCCGGCACGGACGGCGAGCCGGGAGCCTTCGGAAAGGCGGGCGGGGGCGGGGGCGGTGGAGGCTACTGCGAGGCGCCGGCGAGCGTCCGGTCCAAGGGCGGCGGCGGTGGGGGTGGCGGTGCGGGTGGCTGCCCGGGCCTGGGCGCGAAGGGAGGCCAGGGGGGTGGGGCGTCCATCGCCATGCTGCTCATGCGCGGACACGTGGAGATGCAGTCCTGCACGTTGAAGACGGGCGGTGGTGGAAAGGGAGGCGCTGGCGGGACGGGAGGCGCTGGCGGCGCGGGAGGCGCTGGCGGCGCGGGAGGCAAGGGCCAGTTCAGCCAGTACGCCTCGGGCCCCACCGATTACCGCGCCACCGGTGGCGACGGCGGCAAGGGCGGCAAGGGCGGAGATGGAGGCCCGGGCGGCCACGGCGGCAATGGCGCCGGGGGCCCGTCCGTGGGCATCTGGTGTGATGCCCTCGAGACCTCCTCCATCACCCAGAAGGGCATGACCTTCAGCCTGGAGGATCCGGGCACGCCGGGAGCCGGCCCTGGCCCCGCGGGCAACAGGGGCCTGTTGACCAATTACCACCAGTGCACCGTGTCTCCCTGACGGGAGACGGCCAGGCGGGTCCCCCCCGCCCGCTCGCCCGCTTGTGGGAATCCGCTCCCGGTCTGCTACCCTGGGGCCACTTCCCCGATGGCTGACTCCCGTCTCTGCGAAACCTGCGGTCTCTCCGTGCCGGCGGATACCGATATCTGCCCACGCGACGGCACCGTGCTGCTCGACGCCTCGCTCTCGTCCTACCCGGGCGATCCGGGAGGCGCACGGCGGACCTCGCCCGGGAGAACGATGCAAGTCATGGACGATTCCTCCGCGCAGGACCCGCTCACCGGCTTGAAGGTGGGTGAGTACGAGCTGCGCCAGCGCATCGGTGTGGGCGGCATGGGCCTGGTGTACGAGGGCATCCAGCCGCTGATCGGCAAGCGCGTGGCGGTGAAGGTGCTGCGCCCGGAGCTGGCCGCGGCCGAGGAGCAGGTGGCGCGCCTGCTGGCCGAGGCCCGCGCCGTCAACGCCATCCGCCACCGCGGCATCGTGGACATCTTCGGCTTCGGCCAGGTGCCCGACGGCCGCCAGTACATCATCATGGAGTACCTCGAGGGCGTGGCCCTCGATGCGCACCTGACGGAGAAGGGCCGGCTGCCGGTGTACGAGGCGCTGGACATCCTCGACGAGGTGCTCAGCGCGCTGGGCGCCGCGCACGGGGCCGGCGTGGTGCACCGCGACCTCAAGCCGAGCAACATCTTCCTGGTGAAGCAGCCGGACGGCTCGCGCTACGTGAAGCTGCTGGACTTCGGCCTGGCGAAGATGGGCCTGCCCACCGGGCGCACCGCGCAGACGCGCACGGACATGGTGGTGGGCACCCCGGAGTACATGGCGCCCGAGCAGGCCCGCGGCCAGCCCGTGGGTCCCATGACGGACCTGTACGCCCTGGGCGTGGTGGCCTTCGAGATGGTCACCGGCCGGCTGCCCTTCACCGGCACCTCGCCGGTGGACCTGCTGATGAAGCACGTGGACGCGCGGCCGCCGAGGCCCTCGGAGTTCCTCCCCGAGCTGCCCGCCGCGCTCGACGCCTTCATCCTGCAGATGCTCACCAAGGATCCCGAGGCGCGCCCCGGTTCCGCCGAGCAGCTGCGCCGCCAGCTCCAGCGGCTGCGCGACACCCTCGCCCAGCAGGCCCAGGCCCATCATGCCCGGCCCACCGCCTCGGAGCACCCCCCGCGCGAGGCCACCCCGGAGGCCCTGGCGCCCGCCGGGCCCGTCACGCCCGAGCCCGGCCCCGCGCCCGAGCCGGTGAAGCCGCAGCCGCCTCCTCCCGAGGTGACGCGCGACACCGGTGGAAACGCGAGCTCGCGGCGGCTGCTCCTGGGCGTGGGCGCGCTCGCGCTGGTGGCCGTGGGTGGAGGCCTCGTGCTCGCCGTGAGAGGTGGAGAGACCCCCCCGAACCCGCCGCCGGCGGTGGCCATCGCGCCGCCGGAGCAGCCCGCGAAGCCCCCGCAGCGGCCGGTGGTGGAGGCTCCGCCAGACGCGGGCCCGCCGCGGCAGACGGCGGCCGTCCCCGAGGTGTCCGACGCGGGCACGGGCACCACCGTGCAGGCCAGCACCACGGAGACGCCGGACAATCCCGTCCAGCCGGCGGGTCCCGCGGTGGGCCACACCGAGCCGGTGAAGCGCGCGCTCACCCAGGCCGCGCTGCTGGGCCGCATCCGCAAGCTGGACCGGGACATCGACACGCTGACGCAGGCCGGCCAGAAGCTCAGCCCCGCCACGCGCCGCACCCTGGACGCCATCCGCGAGAAGGCCGAGTCGGCCACCACGTCCGAGGAGCGGCGGCAGGTGGCCAAGGAGCTGGACGGCTGGGAGAAGTTCTTCCTGCGCCGCAAGTGAGGGGCCCGGCCCGCGCCAGGCCCCTGCTGCCTCACTGGCAGGCGATGGGCTGGGCCATGGCGGTGCGCGCCCGCTCCTCGGTCACCAGCTTGAAGCCCGCGAGGTCCGCCAGCAGCACGTCCCGGTTCTGCCGGATGAGGCTGGCGTTGCGGCACAGCAGCGCGTCCTCGTACATGTAGTGCGGCGGCAGGGTGAGGGAGAACTCGGCCAGCTCCTGCAGCTTGAGCGTGTCCAGCTCGCGCTCGAAAATCTTGTGGGCCGCGTCCTCCACCCCGACCACGCCGCGCTCGAAGTAGAGCGTGGACAGGTCATAGGCGATGAGCTGGTCCTTCTGGAGGAAGGAGTGCAGGCGGTTGGCCGCCACCGCCAGCTCCATCGAGCCGGAGATGCCCAGGGCCACGGCGAGCCGGGTGGCGATGATGCGCTCGCAGGCCCCATCGCCGGGGGGCTCGGTGCCGAAGGCGGCCACGGAGAAGAGGCGCCAGGCCCACTTCGCGCCGTCCTCGCGCCGCGTCTGGAAGTAGGTGGGGCACCCCATCTGCGCGATGTAGAGGGCCACCAGGTCCTTGGGCAGGCGCGAGAACTCCGGCTTCTTGTAGGCAATGGGGCGCTTGGGCCCGAAGGTGCCCGCCTGGAGGCTCATCCGCTCGCCCTCGATGGAGTGGCGCAGCTGCGTCTCCAGGTCGAACTCCGTCTCCAGCTGGGGCAGCTTGCTGGAGGCATGGAGGTAGAGGGCCGGCATCACCACGCCCGCCAGCCCGATGAGGAACAACACCAACCAGAGCAGGGTCTTCACGCCCCCAGAGTATCAAAGGGCGACGGCGGGCCGGGTCCGGGTTAAATCAAGTTCCGACATGAACGACTGGCACCCCACCCCCGTGGCGGACGTCCTCCCGGCCGCGGAGGGCCTTACCGAGCTCGTCCTGGACATTGGCGGAACCCCGCTGGTGGGGACACACCGCACCCCGGGGCAGTACGTGCGACTGGCCCTGCCCGGCGTGGGCGAGAGCCTGTTCGCCATCGCCTCGCCGCCGGAGCCCTTTGGCACCCGGTGGGAGTTCCTGCTCAAGGGAGGCAGCGCGCTGGCGGATGCCCTGGTGGGGCTGGAGCCGGGAGCCCGGGTGCTCAGCCGGCATCCCGAGGGCCGGGGCTTCCCCCTGGTGCAGGCGCGGGGCGGCCACCTGCTGCTGTTCGCCACGGGCTCGGGGATCTCCCCCATCCGCTCGGTCATCGAGAGCATCCGCCAGGAGCGGAGCGCCTACGGGCGGGTGACGCTGTACTTCGGGGCGCGCACCCCGCAGGCCTTCGCCTACGAGGACGAGCTGCACCACTGGGAGGCGGCGGACATCCGCGTGGTGCGCACGGTGAGCCAGCCGGGCGCGAGCGGCTGGCAGGGCCTCACCGGCTACGTGCAGGAGCACCTGGGCGAGCAGCAGGTGGAGGGGACGGTGGCCTTCGTGTGCGGCCAGTCGGGCATGGTGCAGGGGGTGATTGACGTCCTGCGGACCCGGGGGCTGCCCCGCGAGGCCATCCACCTCAACTACTGAAGAGCCGCACGATGGCGCACACGCCGGAGGACGAGTGGCTCTGGGGATGGGATGACACGCCGGGAATCGTCTCGGTGTGGGCGGAGCCGGATGGCCGTGCCTTCGTGTGGCGGCGGCTGCCCGGGAGTGGCTCGCTCGTGCGCGAGGACGTGCGCTTCCGGCCGTGGCTGCTGCTCGCCTCGCTGGAGGATGTGCGGCACCTGGGCACGCGGCTCCGCCCGGAGAGCGAGGGCCCCGCACCGCACCGGGTGACGTGGCAGGAGTTGGAGGGTCCCGGCGCGCTGCGCTACCTGGTCCGCGCGGAGGATGGGCGGACGTTGGCGTCGGCCGTGCTCCAGGGCGCCGCGCGGCGGCTCGGCCATGCGGTGGGCAACCTGCGCGAGCTGGGTCCCCAGGCGGTGCTCGCGCTGCCTCCCGAGGAGCAGTACCTCGTCGCGTCGGGGCGCACGTACTTCCGCGACCTGCGGTTCGATGACCTGCACCGCATGCAGCTGGACCTGGAGACCACCGGGCTGGAGCCCTCGCACGACCGCATCTTCCTCGTGGCGATCCGGGACGCGGAGGGCAGGACCGATACCCTCGAGGCCCACGGTGACGGGGACGCCGCCGAGGCCGACCTCCTCCAGCGGCTGGTCGCGCGGGTGCGGGCCATCGATCCGGACGTGCTCGAGAACCACAACCTGCACGGCTTCGACTTGCCCTTCCTCGCCCACCGGGCGCGGCTGCTGGGCGTGACGCTCGCGCTGGGACGGGCCGGACCCCCGGGCCTGCGGCAACGCCCCGCCGCGCGAGGTGCCTCCCCCGGACGCGGGGGGCCCGGCCACGATGCGATGCGCCGCGCGCGGTACACCGTCCCCGGCCGCGAGTTCATCGACACGATGGACGCCGTGAAGCGGCACGACTTCTCCACCCGGGAGCTGCCGGGACATGGGCTCAAGGCCGTCGCACGGCACCTCGGGCTCTCGGGCCCGGAGCGCGAGCACATTCCGGGAGCCCGGGTGTACGAGGTCTTCGGCACCGACCCCGAGCGCGTGCGGCGCTACGCCCAGGACGATGTGACGGAGGCGGCTGGACTGGCGCGCATGCTCGGCGGGGCGGCCTTCGCGCTCGCCCGCATGGCTCCGCGCCGCTACGAGCGCCTCGCGGATGCCGGGCCGGCGACGGGAGTCATCGATCCGCTGATCGTCCGCGCCTACCTCCGGGCCGGTGCGGCGCTACCCGCCCATGAGACCGGTGACGGGACGCCGCACAGCGGGGCCGCGCTCCACCTGTTCGCCACGGGCGTGGCCCGGCACGTGGTGAAGGCCGACGTCGCCAGCCTGTACCCCTCGCTGATGCGCGAGTACCGCATTGGCCCTCGCAGGGACCGGCTCGGCGTGATGCTCGCGCTGGTGGACCGGCTCGTGGAGCAGCGGCTGGCGGCCAAGGCGCGGGCGAAGGCCGCGGCGCCCGGGTCTCCAGAACGGCATACGAACGAGGCGCTCTCCGCGGCGATGAAGATCGTCGTCAACTCGGCCTACGGCTACCTGGGGGCGGGTGGGCTCACGCGCTTCGCGGACGTGCACGCCGCCAACGAGGTGACCCGGCGCGGACGCGAGGTGCTGGCGCTCATCTGCCAGGAGCTGGCCCGGCGCGGCGTCACGCTGCTGGAGGCCGATACGGACGGCGTGTACTTCTCCGTGCCGGACGGCTGGAGCGAGGCCGATGAACGCCGGGTGGTCTCCGAGGTCGCGGCCCTGCTGCCCCCCAAGGTGCGCCTCGAGTTCGACGGACGCTACGCGGCGATGCTCTCGCACGAACCGAAGAACTACGCGCTGCAGCCGTATGACGGTGCGCTCATCCTGCGCGGCGTGGCGTTCCGCTCCAGCCGGGCCGAGCCCTTCGGCGAGGACTTCCTGCGCCGGGCCCTGCGCTGCCTGCTCGCGGGGGATATTCCGGGCGTGCGGGAGGCGTATGTGGAGACGGTGACGGCATTGCGCCGGCGGGCCCTGCCGGCCCGAAGCGTGGCGGCACAGGTGCGG
The DNA here is from genome assembly GCF_057119385.1 of Archangium sp. NCBI lineage: Bacteria > Pseudomonadati > Myxococcota > Myxococcia > Myxococcales > Archangiaceae > Archangium > Archangium sp. Next base: position 77,258 of record NZ_DBNGVP010000131.1, read on the forward strand.
CTGACGAAGACACCGGCGCAGTACCTCGCGGCGCGCAGGCGCGAGTTGCCCTACGAGGCCATGCTGGCGAGCGGGCTGAAACAGTGGGCCTCCGGCGAGCAGGTCCGGGTCTACCGGGCGGTGGGAGGACGCGCGGGACTGCTGCTCGAGTCGGAGCACGGTGAGACGGTGAGCGATCCGCGGGACTACGACGCCGAATTCTACGTGCGGCAGCTCCGAGAGACCTTCGCGGCCCGGCTGGCGCGAGCGCTGACCCCCGAGGACTTCGCGACGGTGTTCGCCGATCCGGAGCAGCCCTCGCTCTTCACGCCGTCACTGGCGAATGCACGGCCGGTGCTCACGGTGCTGGACGAGCCCGAGGGAGAACAACCCCACGCCGAGAACCCGTGGATGTCCCCTCTCCCTCTGGGAGAAGGTTGATCCTGCGAAGGTGTGCCCGTGGGCACATGCGCTGACCCGCGGATATTTCCCCTCGCCCTCCGGGAGAGGGGACATTGCTTCAGAGGGGATATTGCGTCACCGTTCCACGGTGGGAGCGGCGTAACGCACGGGGAACAGGGCCGCGGCCGGATCGCTCTCCTGGTTGCCCGAGGCCTTCTGCGGCGTCCACGCGGCCACGCCCACCAGCCGCCCGTCCGGACTGAAGCGCACCCGGCGCACGGACCAACCGAACTTCCGCTCCGCCACTGGAGCCTCCTGGCCCTCGCGCCACACATACAACTGCTTGTCCCAGCCACCGCTCGCCAGCGAGCGCCCGTCCGGAGAGATACCCGCGGAGGCCACCACGCCCCGGTGCGCCGTCCACTTGCGCAGCACCTGCCCCGAGCCCGCGTCCACCAGCGCCGCGGCGTTCCACTCGGCGGGAGGCTCGACGAGCCCCTTCTTCTCGCGCTCGTAGATGGCCTTGTTCCGCTCGGCCTTGGGCTCGGAGAAGGCCACGCCCAACCGGCGCCCGGCCGCGTCGAGCGTGACGTCATTCACGTGCGCCTCGAAGGTGAATCCCGCACGCGGAGCGAGCACCAGCCCCCTCACCTCCTGCGTCCCCTGCGCCGGAGCCTTCAGCGTGAGCACGGCCTCACCCGTGGCGTCATCGAAGGCCACGTCCACGCGCTCGGCGAACGGAGCCCCCAGCACCCCGCCCACGCCCGGGGGCAGGCACGCGTCACACACCGCCACGTCCAGGCCCTCCAGCTCCAACCCCTTGAGGCGCAGCCGCTGGCCCCGGGCCACCCGCGCCAGCGTGGACCCCAGCGCCGTGGGCAACGACACCGTCTCCTGCAGCATGGCCGTGTCGATCCCCGCCGCCTCCGCCGCCTGCGACCCCAGCACCAACGCCGGAGCGCGCGCATCCAGCGCGAAGGCCACCGGAGACTTCCCGTTGAGCGTCCCGCCCACCACGGCGTAGCCACCGCGCCGCTCGAAACGCACGCGCGCCTGCTCGCGCCGCAGGGCCTCTTCGCGCGCTTCGAACACCCGGATGCGCTTGTCCCAGCTCCCCGAGTACAGCGTCCCATCCGGCGCGAAGACGAGCGCACTCACCCGGTCCGTGTGGGGCCGAGCCTCGAAGGAGAACCCCAGGTCCGCCACGCGCAGCACCGTGAGCAGCCCCTGCGCGCTGCCCGCCACGAGGTAGCTCCCGGACGGGTGGAAGGCCACCGCGGTAAGGGGCTCTTCCGTCCGCAGACTCCCCTTCAGCGCCCCCGAGCCCGCGTCATACAGGCGCACCATGCCGTCCCAGCCCGCGCTCGCCAGCAGCGAGCCATCCCGGGAGAAGGCCAGCGCCTCCACGTCGAACTCGGAGGAATTGAGACCCTGGTCCACCACGCGCGCGGGCGAGGGCCTCACATTCCAGAGCGCGAGCAGGTACTCGCGCGCGCCCAGGTGCGAGTAGGCCACACGCGAGGAGTCCGGAGAGAAGGCCAGCGTCCAGACGAAGTCCCTGCGGTCGAGGACGGGGCCGTCCTCGAGTCCCACCACCTCACCCGCGAGGTAGCCGCCCGGCGTGGACTCCAGCCGGGAGGCGGTCTCCGGCGCGAGCACCGGCGCGGCGTGCTGGCACCCGGCCAGCGACAACACGCCCACGAGCCACAGCGCACGAGGCGCGAGAGCCCTCACGAGCCACCCAGCGCCGCCGACTGCTCCGGAGGCACCTCCGTCACGCCCTTGTTGCTCACGGACAGCAGGAAGAGGGGCTTGCGCGCCTCCCGCTTCTCATCGAAGGACGTCTTGCCCGTGGCGCCGTCGAAGTCCTTCACGTTGGCCAGGGCCTCGCGCAACTCCCCGCGGCTCTTGGGTGCCTGCTTCGAGTCGAGAAGCTGCCGCACCATGCGCGCCGAGTCATACCCGTAGGCCTCGAGCAGCCCCGGGTCCCCGCTGTTCGCCTGACGGTAGGCCTTCACGAAGCGCTGCGTGGCCGGCTTCTGCGAGTCCACGAAGAAACCATCCACGTACACCGAGCAGGTGACGAACTTGCCACCGCGCTCGACGAGCTCCGGCATGCCGCTGGCACCCTTGCTGCTGCTCCACGCGTTGGTGCCCAGCAACATCACCGTCTTGATCGTCTTCTTGCCCGTCGTCTTGCGGATGCGCTCCACGTCGCGCGCGTCACACGCGTTGGTGACGATGTCCTCCACCGCCAGCGCCGGGGCCACCAGGCTCACCCGCCGCCACTCGTCGGGGATGAAGATGGCCTCGAAGTCGATGATGGGCTCCACCTCGCCCCTCATCTTCTCCATGGCCTTGCGCTTGCGGAACGCGTCCTGGCCAGTGGTCTCCTTCTGCACCTCGCGCACGCCCTCGATGTAGTCGAGCCGGTCCTCCAGGTAGTAGCGGCCCACCAGCTTCTTGGCCTCGGTGGTGAACGTCGTCTGGTCGTGGTCGTACGTCTCGGCGCCGCGCACCTGGCCGCCGTTCTCCACCACGTGGTCCCAGAAGTCGTTGGCCAGCTCCACCCCGTACGGCAGGTTGGGGTAGAGCATGGCGAAGCTCTTGAAGCCCTTCTGCTTCATCGCGAAGTCGGCGATGGCCCGCGCCTGCGCCGAGTTCGTCAGCATGTTGCGGAAGATGAAGGGCCCGATGTGGGTGATGTCCTCCTGGCGCGTGAGCGTCAGCAGCGGCACCTGGAGCTCCTCGGCCACCAGCGCGGCGCGGCGGGACTCGTCCGAGGTGATGGGGCCCAGCACGGCGATGGCCCCCTCGTCGAAGGCCAGCTGCTCCATGCCCTGGGCCGCGAGGTTCACATCCCCCTGCGTGTCCTTCACCACCAGCTCGATGTCGCTGCCGGCCAGCGCCAGCTTCACCCCGCGCAGCACCGCCTCGCCCACCGCCTTGTACTTGCCCGTCATGGGCAGCAGCAGACCCACCGTCTTCGTCTGCACGTCCACGCGGCGCGTGGCGCGCGCGAGCAGCTCACGCGCCTGCGGGGCGAACGGGTGGTTGGGCGCCTCGGCCAGGAAGCGGTTGAGCGTCTCCTCCAGCCGCGTCCAGTCGCGCAGGTGGTAGTAGATGCGCGCCAGCTTGAAGCTCAGCACCGGCCAGGCGGGGTTGGAGGACGGCAGCTCCTCCATGATCTGCGCCACGTCCATGAAGCCCGCGCGGCCCTCCACCAGCTGCTGCACCCGGGCCACCGCGGCCTGCTGCGCCTCGGGCGTCTGGGCGTTGCCGGCCAGGTCCACGGAGATGCGCAGCGCCTGCCCGAAGAGGCCCGCCTTCTCCGCAGCCTTCACCGAGTCCTCGAGCAGCTGGATGCGCTCGGCGCCCTCGGCGCGCTCGGCGAGGCTGTAGAGCGTCTGGTAGGCGTCCCGGTAGGCACCCACCTCCAACGCGGCCCGGCCCAGCCGGCGCTTGGCCTCGGTGGCCTGCGGGTGGAGCGGATTCTCGAAGAGCAGCTCGTTGAAGCTCTTGCGCGCGTTGACGTAGTCCTGCGAATCGTAGAAGAGCACGCCCGCCCGGTAGAGGGCCTCCTGGCCCGCCGTCGTCTGCGGGTAGGCCTTGCGCACGGCGAGGAACCCCTCGGCGGCCTGCTTGCGCGGAGCCGTCTCGGCCTGCTGGATGGCCTGGGCGAGCGCCTGGTCCGCCTGCGCGTCCTTGCGCGCCTCGACGGAGGGCCTCGACGGGAAGGGGTCCCCCCGGGGGACGTCTTCATTGCGGCCCTGGCCCGAGGACGAGGAGCCGGACGAGGAGCCAGAGGAAGTGCCACCGCCCGTGGCGGAGGGCGTCTTGCAAGCGGACATCAGCAGCGCCAGCGCGAGCAGCAGCGCGCGGCGGGGAGAGGGGCGAACATCCATGGTGTGGGTGTGCATAGCAGTGGGGCGCGCCTCCGTCGACAGTCGAGCGGGGGGGACATTCCCCACGCCGTCCGGCAGGTTTTGCACCGGACGTGCCGCCCCGGCGCCCCCAGGTGGAGGCCTCGGGAGCCGAGCCCCTGTGGGCCCCGGGCCACGGGCATGTGGGCCCGGGTACTCGCCTGCCCCGCGAGCCGTGGAGGGGGCGCCGCCCAGGACTGGACCCGGGACGGGCTCTCCCGGGGAGGGAGGCGTTGCGGCCCCCGCTCCCCATCCCAAGCGTTAGGGCTTGGACGTTCTCGACCCAGGAGCTGAGCATGGCAGGCAAGCAACGGTTGCGGGAGGGCTACGGAAGCACGAGCGAGCAGCGGCAGCGCAACCTGGAGGGCGACGGCTTCGAGGAGCGGGCGCCCCACACCGCCGAGGAGGCCGAGGCCACCCGCGCGCCCCCCGACCCGGGAAGCCACGTGGTGCACGTGAATGCCCTGCCCGGGCCGCTCGACACGGACGACACGGATTGAGGAACGGAGCCACTCATGTCTCAACGCAAGATTCGTGCGGGAATGGTGGTGCGCGGCCACACCGGTGAGCCGCTCGGACGCGTCCTCTCCGTCGATGACGAGGGCTTCGTGCTCGAGCGCCGCGTGGTCGTCACGCGCGAGCACCGGGTGCGCCTCGACGAGGTGCAGGCGCTGGACGAGCACGGCGTGGTGCTCACCCCCGACCATGGCCACCCGAGCGCCCGCCTGGAGGCCACGGACCTCGTGGAAGTCTTCTGGTCCTCGCGGCGCGCACGCGACGAGCAGCGGCCCCTGGAGGAGCGGGAAGCACCGGAGACGCTCGCCTCGCACCGGATGGTGGCCGCGGCGGAGCACGCCGAGGCCTACCCCGTCCAGGTGGAACACGGCAGCGTCCCCCATCCCCGCTCCGTGCCCATGTCCGAGGAAGAGCCCCGCAGGAGCACCGACGCGCTGGAAGACATCGACACCCCGCGCGCAGCACCGGCCGAGCCGCCCCGCGGACGTTGGATCGCGCGGAGGGTGCGGCACTACGCGACGCACCCGCTCGAGGCGGCGAGCTCGTTGCTGGGGCTGCTGCGCGGAGAGAAATCCCCCCTCCGCCACTGAGGGAAGGAGGCACCGGATTCCCGGAGTTGCAGGGTGGGCATTCTTGTGCCCCCCGTGCTAGAAACCCCGGGGTTTTGGCACCGTCCTCTTCGTTCGACTCCTCCTCGCTCCTCGAGCTGTCGCGCCGCCGCGCGGAGTCCCAGCCAGAGGAGCTCGCCTACACCTTCCTGGTCGATGGCGAGACAGAAGAAGCACGCCTCACCTACGCCGGGCTGGATGCACGCGCGCGCGCCATCGGTGGACTCCTGCAGGAGCGGGGAGCCCGGGGCGAGCGGGTGCTGCTGCTCTACCCGCCCGGGCTCGACTACGTGACGGCCTTCGTGGGCTGCATCTACGCCGGAGCCATCGCCGTGCCGGCCTACCCGCCGGACCCGATGCGCCTGGGACGGACGCTCCCGCGGCTCGAGGCGCTCATCTCCGACGCCCGCGCCCGCTTCGCGCTCACGAATGAATTCATCCGCTCCATGGCGGACGGGCTGGCCGAGCAGTTCCCCGGACTGGCCGGACTGACGTGGGTGGCCACCGGCGAGGTGCCCGCGGACGCGGCCAGCGCCTGGAAGGACCCGGGCCTCACGCACGAGTCGCTCGCGTTCCTCCAGTACACCTCGGGCTCCACGGGCACGCCGCGCGGGGTGATGCTCAGCCACGGCAACCTGCTGCACAACTCGACGGCCATCCAGCGCGGCTTCGAGCCCTCGCCCGGGAGCGTGGGCGTCATCTGGCTGCCGCCCTACCACGACATGGGCCTCATCGGCGGCGTGCTCCAGCCGCTGTTCGCCGGCATCCCCGTGGTGCTGATGTCGCCGCTGGACTTCCTCAAGCGGCCCGTGCGCTGGCTCGAGGCCATCTCCCGCCACCGGGGCACGCACAGCGGCGGGCCGAACTTCGCCTATGACCTGTGCGTGCGAAAGACCACGCCCGAGCAGCGCGCCGCGTTGGACCTGAGCACCTGGCGGCTGGCCTTCAACGGCGCCGAGCCCGTGCGCGCCGAGACGCTCGACCGCTTCGCCGAGGCCTTCGCCGTCTCCGGCTTCCGCCGCGAGGCCTTCTACCCGTGCTACGGCCTGGCCGAGGGCACGCTGATCGTCTCCGGCGGGCGCAAGGGACAGCCGCCCGTGGTGCGCGACTGGAAGCAGGAGGGCACCGAGCGCGTGCGCCCGCTGGTGGGCTGCGGCTCGAGCGTGCTGGACCAGGAGCTGCTCATCGCCCATCCCGAGACGCTCGCTCCCGTGCCCGAGGGGCAGGTGGGTGAAGTCTGGGTGCGCGGAGGCAGTGTCGCCCAGGGCTACTGGGGCCGGCCCGAGCAGACCGAGCAGACCTTCCGCGCCCGCCGGAGCGACACCGGGGATGGGCCCTGGCTGCGCACGGGAGACCTCGGGTTCCTCTCGGGCGGCGAGCTGTTCGTCGTGGGCCGCATCAAGGACCTCATCATCCTGCGCGGGCGCAACCTGTATCCGCAGGACCTGGAGCAGACGGCCGAGGCCAGTCACCCCGCGCTGCGCCCGGGCTGCTCCGCCGCCTTCAGCCTGGACATGGAGGGGCAGGAGCAACTGGTGCTCGTGCACGAGGTGGACCGCGCGAAGCTCCCGGAGCCCACCGAGGCCGTGGAGGCCATCCGCCGCGCCATCGCCGAGCAGCACGAGGTGGCACCGGGCCGCGTGGTGCTCGTCCCCGCGGGCCACATTCCCAAGACGTCCAGCGGCAAGATTCAGCGCGGCACCTGCCGCGCCATGTACCTCGCGGGCGAGCTGGAGCTCGTCACCGAGAGCACCGTGCCCCAGGCCGTGGCCACCGCGCCGGCCGAGCCGCCCGCGCTCACCCGCGAGGCCCTGCTGGGCGCCTCGGAGACGGAGCGGCCCCGGCTGCTCGCCGAGCACCTGCGGCACCGGCTCGCGCGTGCGATGGCCGTGCCCGCTTCGGCGCTGGACGAGGCGCGGCCTCTCACCGCGTTCGGCATGGACTCCATCCACGCCATCGAGCTCAAGGGCGCGCTGGAGGAGGAGCTGGGCATCCACCTGCCCGTGGCGCTGCTGCTCGATGGCGTCAGCCTGGGCACCCTCACCACCCGCGCGCTGGAGGCCCTGCACCCCGCGCCCTCCGCGCCTCCACCGCTCGAGCCCGCAGACCACGGGCCCCACCCGCCCCTGTCGTATGGACAGGAGCGGCTGCTCTTCCTGGAGCAGCTCGCCACGGGCCACTCGGCGTACACCGTCGCCACGGCGGTGAAGCTGGAGGGACGGCTCGACGTGGAGGCCCTGGGACGGAGCCTCGCGGCGCTGCTCCGCCGGCATGACTCGCTGCGCGCGTGCTTCCCCTTCGTGGACGGCAAGCGCGTGCAGGTGCTGCTGCCCGCCGGGCAGGTGCCGGACCTGGGCCCGCTCGCCGGAGCGGACGCGCTCGTGGACCTGTCCGGCCTCCCCGAGTCCGAGCGCGAGACCGAGGCCACCCGGCTCACCACCCTGGAGGCCCGCCAGCGTTTCGACCTGGAGCGCGGCCCGCTGCTGCGCGCGAAGCTGCTGAGGCTCGCCCCGGAGCGGCACCGGCTGGTGCTCTCGGTGCACCACATCGTCTCGGATGGGTGGACCCTGGGCGTGCTCGTCCGCGAGCTGGGCGCCCTCTACCCCGCATTCGCCGAGGGCCGTGCCTCGCCCCTGCCCGCGCCTCGCCTCCAGTACACGGACTACGCCGCGTGGCAGCGGCGCTGGTTGGAAGGGGGCACGCTCGCCGCCGGGCAGTCCTGGTGGAAGGAGCGCCTCACCGGCATGCCTCCGCTGCTGGAGCTGCCCACCGACAGGCCCCGCCCCGACGCTCCGTCCTTCGAGGGGGTTCGCCACCCGCTCCAGCTCTCCGCGCCCCTCACCGTGGGCCTCGAGCAGCTCGGTCAGGCCGAGGGCGCCACGCCCTTCATGGTGCTGCTCGCCGGCTTCCTCGTGACGCTCCACCAGCGCACCGGCCGCACCGACCTCGTCGTGGGCACGGACATCGCCAACCGGGAGAATCCTCGCACGCAGCAGCTGGTGGGCCTCTTCGTCAACCAGCTCGTCCTGCGCGTGGACCTCTCGGGCAACCCCACGTTCCGGCAGGTGCTCGCCCGCGTGCGGCAGGTGGCGCTCGGCGCGTACGCGCATCCGCACGTTCCGTTCGACAAGCTCGTCGAGACGCTCCGCCCCCCGCGCGACGCCCGCTACAACCCGCTCTTCCAGGTGATGTTCGTCCTGGAGAACGCGCCCCTGCCCGCGCTGGAGCTGCCCGGCCTGCGCCTGGAGCTGCTCGAGCTCGATGACGGGGGCTCGCCCTTCGACCTCTCGGTGCTGCTGTCGAAACACGGGGGACAGTTGGGCGGCGTGCTGCGCTACAGCACCGCGCTCTTCGATGGCGCCACCATCTCCCGGCTCGGGGAGGATTATCAGACCGTGCTCTCGGCCGCCGTGCAGCGCCCGGACGCCACGGTGGAGGAGCTGCGCGACGTCCTCACCGGGCACGAGCGGCAGCGCGAGCGCGCCCGGGCCGAGGAGCTGAAGTCCAAGCGGCAGGACCTGTTCCGCAACGTGCGCCGCAAGACCGGGGAAGGAACCCCATGAAGAAGGCACTGCCCCAGGTGAAGCGCCGCGAAGTCACGGAGTCCGGCGAGGATTGGGTCCGCTTCGAGCCCCTCCAGCCCGGCCTCTCGCTGCCCGTGCTCGCCCGGCCCACGCTGCCGGGCGTGGACCTCGCGGACTGGGCCCGCAAGCACCGTGCGCGCGTGGACGAGCACCTGCACCGCCATGGCGCCGTGCTCTTCCGTGGCTTCGACATCGCCTCCGCCGAGGCCCTGGAGCACTCCATCCGCGCCGTGGCCGGCGAGTCCCTGCCCTACGAGGAGCGCTCCTCGCCGCGCTCCCAGGTGATCGGCAACGTCTACACCTCCACGGACCACCCGCCCGCCGAGCACATCTTCCCGCACAACGAGCAGTCCTATAACCAGTCCTTCCCCCTGCGCCTGTTCTTCTGCTGCGTGACGCCCGCACAGGAGGGAGGCCGAACGCCCCTGGTGGACTCGCGCCGCGTCTTCCATCGCCTGCCGCATTCGCTGCGCGCCCGCTTCCTGGAGCAGGGCTACACGTACGTGCGCAACTTCGGCGGCCAGTTCGGCCTGAGCTGGCGGACGGCCTTCCAGACGGAGTCCCCCGCCGAGGTCGAAGCCTACTGCCGCCGCAACCACATCCAGTTCGAGTGGCGCGAGGGCCAGCGGCTGAGGACGCGCCAGGTGCGCCGCGCCGCCGGGCTCCACCCCGTCACGGGCGAGCCGGTGTGGTTCAACCACGCCACGTTCTTCCACGTCTCCACGCTGCCGCCCGCCGTGGGCTCGGCGCTGCTCGCGGAGTTCGGTGAGGAGGACCTGCCCAACAACACGTATTACGGCGACGGCTCGCCCATCGAGCCCGAGGTGCTCGAGACGCTGCGCGCGGCCTACCACGCCGAGACGGTGTCCTTCCCCTGGGAGCGGGGAGACCTGCTCGTCGTCGACAACATGCTCGCCGCGCACGCGCGCACGCCCTTCTCCGGCCCGCGCCAGGTGCTCGTGGGCATGGCCCGCCTCTTCCCCTGGGACGACGTGCGCCCCGTCCCCGCCCCTTCCTAGGAGACTCCGCCGTGTCCTCCTCCAACGGCTTCCGTCTGTCTCCCCAGCAGGCCCACCTGTGGGCGCAGCTCACCCCGAGCCCGGACACGCCCTACCGCGCGCAGTGCGTGGTGGAGCTCCGGGGCCCGCTGGACAGGCCGCGCCTCGAGCGCGCCGTGCGGGAGGTCCTCTCCCGGAACGAGATCCTCCGCACCACGTACCGCCGGCTCCCGGGCACGGAGACCGCCGTCCAGGTGCCCGGAGACGTGCCCGCCACCGTGCTGCGGGAGCTCGACTGGACGGGCCCTCGCGCGCAGTGGTGGAGCCACCTGCTGGAGGACCTGCTGCTCGGCCCGTCCGAGAACCCGTGGAGCTACACGCCCGAGGAGCGCGCACCGGAGGAGCCGGGCGGCCTGTGGCTGGCCACACTCGAGCCCGAGCGGCACCTGCTTGTGGTGGACCTCCCGGCGCTCTCGGCGGACCGGCGGGGACTGGCATGTCTCGTGCGCGAGCTCGCCGGAGCCTGGGCGGCGCAAGGTGGCGGCGAGCCCCTGCCCGAGCCCGCCATGCAGTACGCGGACGTGTCGGAGGTGTTCCAGCAGCTCCTGGAGTCCGAGGACGCCCGCGAGGGCCAGCGCCACTGGGAGGGCCTCGCGCGCCCCGCCCCGGACACCCGCGCCCCCGAGCGGACCTTCAGCCCCACCTCCTGGCGGCCGAGGGAGCTGCCCCCGGGATTCACCGCCTCGGTGAAGGCCGCGGCGGGCCGCATCGGCGTGCCGGTGACGTCCTTCGTGCTGGCCTGCTGGCAGCTGCTGCTGGCCCGTCTCTCCGAGCGCCTCGAATGGTCCGTGGCGGTGCGCTTCGATGGCCGCACCTACGAGGGGCTGGACGAGGCGATTGGCCTCTTCGAGCGCTACCTCCCGCTGCGGTGCGAGGTGCGCGCCCGCGCCCGCTTCGCCGATTTCGCCCGCGAGGTGGCCCGGGCCACGCAGGACGCCGTGGCGTGGCAGGAATACTTCGACGTGGCGAAGGCGCCCCCCTTCCCCTTCGCCTTCGAGGACTTCACCTGGCCCGAGGAGCGCCACCACGACGGCCTCACCTTCACCACGTTGCGGCTGAGCGCCTGCACCAGCCGCTTCGAGCTCAAGCTGAGCTGCGGGCAGCGCCAGGGGATGCTCGACCTGGAGCTCCAGGCGGATGGCGCGCACCACTCCAGTGACAGGATGGGGGAGCGGCTGCTCGCGCTGTTGGAAGTGGCGGCCACGAATCCGGAACGCACGCTGGAATCACTGCCGGTGATGCACCGGAACGAGCTGCAATGGCTGGAGTCCCTCCACCGCACCGAGCGCCCCTACGACACCGCGGGCAGCGTCCCCGAGCGCTTCGCCGCCGTGGCCCGGAGCACTCCGGATGCGCTCGCCGTGGCCTTCGAGGACGAGCGGCTCACATTCTCCGAGCTGGCCTCCCGTGCGCACCGGCTCGCGTGGCACCTGCGCTCGCTGGGCGTGGGACCCGAGACGCGCGTGGGCCTCTTCCTGGAGCGCTCCGTGGAGCAGGTTGTCGCCCTGCTCGCCATCCTCCAGGCCGGCGGGGCCTTCGTGCCGCTCGATCCGCTCTACCCCCGCGAGCGCCTCGGCTCCATGCTCCAGCAGGCCGAGGCCCGGCTCGTCGTCACCCGCTCGCACCTCCAGTCCCTGCTCCCCGAGGGCGTGGCCAGCCCCGTCCTCCTGGACGCCGACGCCGAGCGGATCGCCAGCGCGCCGGACACCGCCCTGGAAGTCCCCGTCGCGCCCGAGCAGCTCGCCTACGTGCTCTTCACCTCGGGCTCCACGGGCAGACCCAAGGGGGTGATGATTCAACACCGCTCGCTGCTCAACCTCGCGGCCACCCTGCGCGACACCGTCTACGAGGGCCGTGGCCCCGGACTGCGCGTCAGCCTCAACGGGCCACTCGTCTTCGACACCTCCGTCAAACAGTGGGTGCAGCTGCTCAACGGCCACTCGCTGCACCTCGTCCCCGAGGAGGCCCGCCTGGACGCCTCGCGGATGCGCGGCTTCGTGCAGCGTCAGAAGCTCGATGTGCTGGACACCACGCCCTCGCTGCTGGCGCCCCTGCTGGAGCAGGGCCTGGGCCGCGAGCCGGACTTCTCCCCCGCGCTGGTGCTGGTGGGCGGCGAGGCCATCACCCCGAGCACCTGGACGGAGCTGCGCGCCCGCTCGCGCACGCGCTTCGTCAACATGTACGGCCCCACCGAGTGCACGGTGAACGCCACCACCTGCCCCGTGGCCGCGTCTCCCGAGCCCACCCTCGGCGGACCGCTCGGCAACGTGCGCGTGCACCTGCTGGACGGGTACCTGCGCCCGGTGCCCCCGGGCCGCCCCGGTGAGCTCTACATCGGTGGCGCGGGCGTGGGCCGCGGCTACATCGGCCGGCCCGAGCTCACCGCCGAGCGCTTCATCCCCGACCCCTGGGGCGCGCCGGGCTCACGCCTCTACCGCACGGGGGACCTCGGCCGCTGGCGCGAGGATGGCCGCATCGAGTTCCTCGGCCGTGCCGACCACCAGGTGAAGCTGCGCGGCCTGCGCATCGAGCCCGGTGAAATCGAAGCCGTGATGCGCACCCACCCCGAGGTGGGCGAGGTCATCGTCGTCCTGCGCGAGACCCAGCCCGGCGAGCAGCACCTCGTGGGCTACTTCGTCCCGCGCCGGGGCCTGGCTCCGGGTACCGATGCCGAGGGACACGAGCTGGCCCACCAGCTCCGGAGCCTGCTGCGGCAGACGCTGCCCGAGTTCATGGTGCCCTGGGCCCTGGTGCCGCTCGCGCGCCTGCCGCTCACGCGCAACGGCAAGGTGGACCGCGCCGCACTGCCCGACCCGCGCACCGCCACGCGCGAGGCACACGTCCCCTACGAAGCCCCCACCAGCAAGCTCGAGCAGACCATCGCGGCCATCTGGCAGGAGGCGCTCAAGGTCGACAAGGTGGGCCTGCACAGCAACTTCTTCGACCTGGGCGGGCACTCGCTCCTCATGGTCCAGGTGCACGAGAAGCTCGCCGCGGCCTTTGGCAGGCGCTTCTCCATGGTGGAGCTCTTCCAGCATCCCACCGTCGCCGCGCTCGCCCGGCACATCGGACAGGCCCAGGGTGGAGCGGCGGCCTCCGCCCAGAATCAGCAGCGAGTCGAGGACCGGGCCCAGAAACAACGTCAGGCCCTGCGGCAGCAGGCCCTCCTCATCAAGGCGGGCAGGGGCCGAAAGTGAGCCCCTGTTGTACGGAGCAGCCCCTCCGGACCCGATGACGAGCAACTGGTCCGACCATCGGACCAGTTGGTGAAGCGCGCGCCCGGGAGGTCCGCCGGGCGCGGTCTTCCGAAAGTTGGTCGGGTAGACCGGGGAGTTACCTCCCCGGCCCCCCACGGATCCGGACGTGCGGAATTCCCGCATCCGGCTCTTCGGCTCATGGACTCACTGCGAGCGGAAGCCCATCTCGCACCCTGCG
>NZ_DBNGVP010000132.1:0-36665 GCF_057119385.1 Archangium sp.
GCGCGCTCGAGGGCGGCCACGTCCAGGGGGCCCTCCATGCGTACCGCCGCCGGCAGGTTGTAGCGGGCGCTGCCGGGCTCCATCCGCTCCAGGAACCACAACCGCTGCTGCGCGAATGACAGCGGCAGCGGACCGTTTCGGGGAAGACGCTGGAGCTGGGGTCCGGACTGTCCGGCCGCCGCGGTACGCAGGGCGAAGAGTTGCCGCGCCAGCTCCGTGAGGCTGGGGCCTTGCAGCAGGCGCTCCATGGACAAGGAGACGCCCAGCTTCTTCTCGAACGTGTGGGCCAGCTCCACCGCGGCCAGTGAGTCCAGGCCGTAGCGGGTGACGGGCCGCGAGGGATCCACCGAGGCCACGGGAACCTGGAACCGCTCGGCGACACATGCCACCAGCCAGGCCTGGAGCCCATCCACCGTCCCCAGCTCCGCGGGCTCCACCGTGTCCCGGAGGCTCGGTGCCGGCTCGGGGGCTGGCGGGGCCTGCTCCTCGCGGCGGGCCGTCTCGCACCATTGCAGCACGAGGCGCAGCTCGCCCGCGCGGAACATCTCCCGGGCCGCCCTGCGCTGGATCTTCCCACTGGAGGTCTTCGGGATGCTGCCCGGCTCGATCAGCGCCAGGGCATGGAGTTGAACCTCGTGCACCTCGGCCAACCGCTGGCGGATGGCCGCCGCCGCCGCTTCACCAGCCTCGAGCTGCTTGCGCAGATCTCCGGCCCGGCGCACGTCGATCTCCTGGACGAGCACGAGCCGCTCCTCTCCCTCCACCTCGAGCGAGAACGCCGCCGCGCAGCCCGGCCGCAGTGCCGGGTGACTCCGCTCCGCCGTCTGCTCCAGATCCTGCGGGTAGTGGTTGCGCCCGCGGATGATGACGATGTCCTTCTGACGGCCGGTGACGAAGAGCTCCCCGTCCTTCAGGAACCCCAGGTCTCCCGTCCGGAGATAGGCGCGCTCGCCTCCGTCCGAGGGCCTCGCCTGGAAGATCCGCTGGGTCTCCTCGGGTTTGCGCCAGTAGCCCCGTGCGACGCTCGGACCGCTGACCCAGATCTCTCCCACCCGGCCCGCGGGGCAGCGCGCCAGGGACGCTGGATCCACGATGAGGATCTCCTGCTCTCGCAGCGTCCGGCCGCATCCGGCCAGCAGCCGCGCGTCCGGCTGTCCGGGGCGGGCGTCCTCCACCTGGTGGCGCTCCAGGGCCGCCGCGCTCGCCGCGTACAGGATGGGCGGGGCGGACACCTCTCCGCCGGAGACCATGAGGGTCGCCTCGGCCAGCCCGTAGCAGGGGTAGAACGCCTCCCGGCGGAAGCCACGGGACGCGAAGGCGTGGGTGAACCGGTCGAGTGTTTCGGGGCGGATCGGCTCGGCTCCCGAGAAGGCCAACTCCCAGTGGCTCAAGTCCAGGAGCTGGCGTTGCTCCTCGGTCACCTTGCGGACGCAGAGATCGAAAGCGAAGTTGGGGCCGCCGCTGACGGTGGCCCTGGAGCGGGAGAGGGCCTCCAGCCACCGGAAGGGATTCTTGAGGAAGCTCAGCGGCGACATGAGCGTCGTCCTCATCCCCGCGTAGAGGGTCGAGAGGATGCCGCCGATGAGCCCCATGTCGTGGTACGGCGGCAGCCAGAGGACGCTGGAGCTGTCGGGTCTCAGCCGGAAGGCGTGGGAGATCAGCCCGAGGTTGTGCATCAGGTTGCCGTGGGTGAGCATGACCCCCTTGGGCATTCCCGTGGAACCGGAGGTGTACTGGAGGAAGGCGAGCGTCTCCGGCTCCACGTGGGGCCGGAGCCAGGTGTCCGCGGCGCTCTCGCTCAGCCCGTCGGTGGCCACCCAGCGGAGCGCCCCGAGATCCGGCGCCTGCTCGAAGAGGCTCTCGCCCACCGACTGGATGAACGAGGTGGTGAGCACCACCGAGGCCTGTGCGTCCTGGAGCACCGCGCGGAGCCGGGGCAGCGTGCGCTCCAGGCGCAGGGGATCCGGCGGATAGGCGGGCACCGCGACCAGGCCGGCATAGAGGCAGCCGAAGAACCCCGCGATGTACTCGAGCCCGGGGGGATACAGCAGGAGGACCCGTTCACCGGGCGCGGCGATCGCCTGGAGCGAGGCGGCGATCATCCGCGCACGCTGGTCCAGCTCCCCGTAGGTCACGCTGCTCTCCTCGCCCTCCGTGTCCTCCAGGAAGGTGAAGAGGTGCTGGGATGGATTCCGGGACGCGTGCTCCTCGAGGAGCTCGACCAGGGTGGGGGGGCCACTCAGGAAATACGGTTTCATAGGTAGAGGGATTGCTCGTGGGGCCGCGCCGCGGGGCGGAAGTTTCGTGGGGATTCGAAGAACCTCTCGACGAGGCCGATCAACTGCTCGGCGTTCTCGTGGAGGCAGTAGTGGGTGGCACCCCGGAGCTGCACGGAGTGGGCGGCCGGGAGCCGCTCCGCCACCCGCCTGGACAGCTCGGGTGAGACGATCTGATCCAACTCCCCGCTGATGAGCAGGGCCGGGGCCGTCACCTTCCCGAGCAGGGGCGTGATGTCGCGGGAGGACTCCTCGAGTACCTGGAGGCTGTAGTGACGGATGCTCCGGACATCGTTGAACGGCTCGGCGATGGCCTGCCGGAGCTCCCGGCTGGGGGTGGCCAGGACGTTCTCGGGTCCGCCCTGGGGTGAGCCCGGGGGCGGTGTCTGCTCATGGGCGAGCATCGACACCATGGAGGTCCTGACCAGCGAGGCCATCTCCGGCCGCTGGCTCACCAGTTGGCACATGCGCCGCAGCGTCTTCTGGAACGCCGTCTCCAGCCGCTCCAGCCCCGGGAGGGGCGAGTAGGAGCCAGTGATCAGCACCATCGCGGAGGCGGAGGTTCCCCGGCTCAGCAGCTCGAGCGCGAGCCTGGCTCCACTGCACCAGGCGATGAGCCGGCATTCGCGCACCCGCTCCTGCTCCAGGATGCGCTCGAGCACGGCCACCTGCTCCTTCACACCACGAGGGCTCCAGTAGATGACGCGGTGGCTCCTCAGGAAGTGCGCGAGGAACCGGCCCCAGACGGTGAGGCCCTGGCTCGCGGCATTGATGCAGACGAGCACCGGGCCGCTCCCCGCGCTCTGGTACTCGATGGGCCCAGTGTCCCCGGCGTCGAGCGTGCGCCGCTCCAGCGTCTCGAGTGCTCGCGCGGCCTCGTGGTGGGATTCCCGCCTGGAGGCCATCCACTGCGAATGGAAGGACTCCCACCCGCCTCGGGTGTCCCGCGCCGCCCGGGTGCCGGGAGCGGCCTGACGGGCACGGGTGCTGTCGAAGTGCCTGGGCTGCGTCAGGTAGGGCTCGAAGGCCGCGGTGCGGGCGCGCAACAGGGTCTCGGCCGGATCGAGCGCCATGCCGCCGCCCACCCATTCGGGTTTCAACCCGGTCACCGCTCCGAGGTGCTGGCCGAACTGCTCCAGCGCGCACGTCTCCGGGCTCACGAGGTGGAAGAAGCCCTCCAGCAGGGCCGGGTCGCGTGAGAGCTGGCACATCCACTCCAGGGCCTGCTCCACCCCGATGATGTCCAGGCTGGCCCCTGGCGCGGCCACGAGCCGGAGGGAGCGCTGCTGGAGGTAGCTGGGCGACTTGGCGTCGAGGAGCTCCTTGAAGCGCAAGAGCGCCGCGAGGAAACCCTGGAGCCCACCCGGGGTGTGGTGGGTGAGCGGGATACCGAATGGCATCGCGGGACGGAAAATCCGGCAGGGAATGCCAGCCTCCCGGCACCACGCCACCACCTCCCGCTCCGCGGCACGCTCGGCGTCCTCGTCTGGAGTGTTCGCCGGGTACTCCGCGTCGAAGGGCTCCTCCCGGATCGTCCCGGGTTTGCTTCCGGCCACGTGGAGGGTGCTGACATGGTTGAAGGCGCCCACCGGCCGCCCATGCAGCAGGGCGAGCAACCGGTGCGGCGCGGAGGGTGGGGCGCCATCACATGCCAGGGTGAGGCCCTGCGTGGGTCCAAGGCTCCAGACCTCGTCGAACCGCTCCTGCTCGCGAGGGAGTCCCTCCAACGATCGCAGACCCAGGGCGAAGGTCTCGGGCAGGGGCATCCGGGCGCCGGGCGTGGACCCGGCCCAGAGGGCACGCAGCCGCTGCTCGAGCGCGTCCTTCGTCGTGCCCGGTGCATCCGGGGCCCAGCAGACGACGGTGTCCCGGCTCGTGGCGAGCAACCACGCTGCCAGCAGCCCACCGAGGGGCTTGTCGACGTCCGCTACCAGAATCGTTCTTGGCATGGATTGTCCCGGGGATGCCCGCCAGGGGGACGCCCCGGGGATTGATGAGTCTTTGTGAGAAGATTGTCAGACACTAACAACCCATTTCCTGGTTCGTCAATGCGAGAGCCCGGGCCCGGGTTTCCATGTATGGGGTAAGCCTGTATTGAAAACCCATGGCCGCCAGCGTATCGGTGGTGGGTCCCGATCCATGGGGAGTCCCAGACATTGGCTGAGCTCATGAAACTGGTGGAGTGTCTGGGTGATCATCCCGCGACGAGGATCACCACCTGGGGCCGGATGGGGTTGGTGAGCCATTCCTTCGCTCAATTGCAGCAGGACGTGCGGGAGAAGGTGGGCTGGCTGCGCCGCCGCGGGCTCGGCGAGTGCATGCGTGTCGGCGTGCTCGCGGCCAACAGCTACGAGTGGCTCGTCCTGGATCTCGCGCTGGTGTCGCTCCGCTGCGAGATCGTCACCCTCACGGCCGCGCAGCTCGAGGGGGATCTCGAGCGGTTCGCGGCGGAGCAGGAGCTCGCGGTGCTGTTCTTCCTGGGGCACGCCACGCCCGTGTCCCGCTCCGTCCACCTGGGGTGGGTCGTGGCCGCGGATTCGCGCGAGCCGATCCCCCTGCGGGGCGGTGGTGCGCCGGGAGCGGGGCGGGGGTGGACCACTCCCTTTCGCGTCTTCTCCTCGGGGAGCACCGGGACTCCCCGGTGTATCTCGGTGCCCCGCTCCGGCCTCGAGCAGGTGATCGACGAGCTGCGGGACACCTATTCCTTCGACTCCTCCGACACCGTCCTGATGTTCCTGCCGGTGTCCAATCTCCAGCAGCGATTCCTCGTCTACTCGGCACTCTGGTACGGCATCTCGTTCGTCCTCGTCGAGCCGGTACACCTGCTGCCCGCGCTGAAGCGGACGCGCCCCACCGTCCTGCTCGCGCCACCGCTGTTCTTCGAGACCATCGCCCGGAGGGTGACGCGCTCCGCGCCGCTCCGGTGGTTGATGCGCGTGATGGCCCGGCTCCCGCCCGGGAGCGCGTTGGCCGGAGCGCGCCGGAGGGTGCTCGCCCCCCTGCGGCGCGGGGTGCTCGCGGAGCTGGGCGGGCAGATGCGGTTGATGATCACCGGCATGGCGCCCGTCGCCCGGACGACGCTGGAGCTGTACGCGGCCCTCGAGCTGCCCCTGTTCGAGGCGTATGGGATGACGGAGTGTGGGATCATCGCCTGCAACACGCCCCGGGCCACGCGCTCCGGCAGTGTCGGGCGGCCTGCGCCCGGCGTCCGGATCGAGCTCGCCTCCGACGGGGAGATCATCGTGCACAGAGATGTGCCGCTCACCGCGGGTTATGCCAGCCTCGGGCCCGAGGCCAACGCGGAGACGTACCTGGGGGGAGGCCGGATCGCGACGGGCGATCTGGGCCGCTTCGACGGCGACGGCTTCCTCTACCTGCTGGGCCGCAAGAAGAACGTCCTCGTGCTCGGGGATGGCCGGAAGCTCCACCCGGAGTTGATCGAACGGGAGCTGATGGGCCTCCCGTTCATCCACCAGGTGGCTCTCCTGCCCGAGGGCAAGACGGGGCTGGCCTGCGCCGTCCACCTCTCGGAGGAGGGCAGGGGCAGCGAGGAGACGGCACGCCGGGAGCTGGCGCGGCTCGTCCGGGAGCTGGCGGGCCAGGAGCTGACGCGTGTCGTGTTCAGCGGGGAGCCCTTCACCCCTGGCAATGGCCTGCTCACCCAGAACCTCAAGCTCAACCGGCGGGCGCTCCGGGAACTGTTGTCACCACGGGGGCGGACCTCCGAGCGAAAGGGAGAGGAAGCACAGCATGTCCATGTCAGCCGAGGATGAGGAGTTGCTCGCCGTCATCGAGGACACCGTGCCGCCGGACAGGGCCCGGCGCGTTCGTCCCGAGGCGACGCTCCGCCAGCTGGGAATCGACTCGTTGAATCTGGTGATCATCGTGGGCCGCTTTCTCGAGCGCTACCCGGTGCCGGTGGAGCCGCTGCAGGAGCGGCTCGGCTCGGTCCGAACGGTCGGTGAGCTGTTGGAGCTCGGCCGGATGGCCCGGGCGGCGTGGCGTCGTGAGACGGGCCATGCGTGAGCCGGCCGCGGCTTTGCCGGGGGTGGTGGATGCGCATTGTCATGCGGCCTCGCGGCGGTTCATCCCTCGCTCCTTCGTGGAGGGAGCCATCCGCAACATCGCCGTGATGCACGAGGCCCTGGGGGTGCCGGTCCAGCCCGGACGCCTGGTGGAGCGCGCGCTGGAGGCGCTGGGAGACCATGACTGTGACGAGCTGGTGCGCCAGATGGACGAGGCGGGCATCGATTGGAGTGTCCTCCTGCTCCCGGACTTCACGTACCGCCTGAAGGACTGCGAGCTGACCATCGAGGAGATGTTCATCGAGCACCGGCGCATCCTCGAGCGGCATCCGGGCCGCTTCCAGGTCCTGGCGGGAGTGGATCCGCGGTGGGGCCGCGATGGATTGGCGCTGTTCGAGCGTGGGCTGAAGGAGTACGGCTTCCGGGGTCTCAAGCTCTATCCTCCATGCGGCTACCGGGCCGATGACCGTCTCCTGCATCCCTTCTACGAGCTCTGCGCGGCCTGGAATGTCCCCGTGCTCCTGCACATGGGGCCGACCTCGTCCCATCTGGACTTCGAGCCCGCGCGCCCGGGTTTCGTCGACGAGCCCGCGCGCCTGTTCCCCCAGGTCAACTTCATCCTGGCCCACGCCGCGACGGCCCATGTCGACGAGTGCGCCATGCTCTGTTCCTTCCGGCCCAACGTCTACGCGGACGTGAGTGGGTTCCAGGAGGGGGCCCGGAGCGAGGGAAGGGGATTGAGTCACCTGCTCCGGAGCGCACCGGCCCACAAGCTGCTCTTCGGAACGGACTGGCCCGTCTTCCAGGAGGATGCCCGCCAGGCCGAGCACCTTGAGTCCTTCCTGGAGGTGGCGCGGGAGCTCCTCGCGGGGCCCCATTTGAGGCTCGTGCTGCGGGAGAACGCGGCCCGCCTTTTCCGGGGCCGCCGAGCGGGTGGCCCGGGGGACTCTGGCGAACCCCATACAGGCTTCCTTGTATAGGGCTCGCTGGTATGTACGAGCGGCCTTCCGGAAAGTACAAACAATCGCGCAAAACGGGGCCGCGAGGCATTCCATCTGCTGCCAGGAACAGAGGCTTGCGAGTCATTGGGACTCGCGCCCAACCCGGCCCCGGGGAGCGCTCATGAATTCACAGTATGCGCTGGATTTGTTGATCGACCTGGCGTTGATCGCCGGTTTCGGGGTGCAGCACTCCATCATCGCCATGGTGCGCCTCAAGGCCATCATCCAGAGGCTGACGGGGATTGATCCCATTGCCTGGCGCGGGGTGCAGTCCTTCATCAACGTCTCGTACCTGCTGATGGCGTGCGTCTTCTGGCGCGAGGTGCCCATCGTCATCTGGGATCTGCAAGGGGTCTGGTATTGGGTGGCGGGGGTGACGCTGGTGGCCTCCTGGGCCTGGTACTTCCAGATCCACCTCTTCGAATACGACTGTGGCATGGCGTTCGGCTCGTCGGCGGTGCTGGCGCGCATGCACAACGCGAAGCCGCCGCCGATGGAGATGTGGAAGGTGGGCACGCGGCGTTGGCTGCGCTTCCCCGTGCACACCGCCTTCTTCCCGATGTTCTTCGCGTTTCCGCGGATGACGGCGAGCCTGCTGCTGCTGGCCATCGCGGCGAACGTCGCCAACATCATCGGTACCGTTCTCTACGACAGGCGGATGGTGTTCCTCGTCAAGGACGTCTACCGCGAGTACCAGAAGGTCACCGGTCTGCTGCTGCCTCCGCTGTTGCGCGCCCCGGGCGGTGCGAAGCACATGAGCTTCCCCGAGCCGTGGCACTGGTCTCGTGTGTCCCACAACGTCCCGGGCCTGCTGCTGGGCCTGCTGGTGGGCACGCTCTTCTGGAAGCAGCTGGGCGCCATCGGCCTCGTGACGGAGGAGCTCGTCCGGGCGTGGCTCGGCGCCTTCCTCGTCGCGGTGACGGGCGGGGCCGTGGTGGGGGTGATGCAGGCGTCGCGCGGCGCCGTGCTGGAGCTCTCGTACCAGCGGCTGCTCACGATGCTCGCCACCAATACGGCCCTGATGAGCGCGGTGTCGCTCCTCACGTGGATGGGGCTGTGCTTCGCCACCCAGGCAAGCCTGCCCATCCTCTTCATCTTCTTCCCCATGTGGATGACCATGCTGTGGCTGGGTCACTTCGTGGCGTCGACCGTCTTCTTCGGCCTGCGGCCCTCACTCGTCCCGGGCCAGGCCACCCCCACCGTGTCCGCCAAGGCCACCCCCTGAGCATCCGGAGCCACGCCATGACCTCCTTTTCCGCAATCGTCCGTCCCTTCAACGTCAAACCCACCCTCCTTCCGCTCTCGCGCGGCTACCGGGGCGCCTGCTGGGCACCGCCCTTCGCGCTGGACGCCCCGCACAAGCAGGCCATCTACGGCGCGCTGCGCGAGGTCTCCACGCTCGCCTTCGGCGCCGACATGGCGCCCTACTGGCGCGACCGCTCCCTCGACGGCTACCTGGACAAGATCACCCGCTTCTATTTCATCCACAGCGCGGATGACCGGGTCGTCGGCTGGACGGGCTACCACCGGCTGACGCTGGCCGGGCAGACGTGTCTGTACCTGGACTCGACGGGGGTGCTCCCCGAGCTGCAGAACACCGGCATCATGACGGGGCTGTTCAGCCAGTTCCTCCTGACGGAGATGCTGCGCGCGGGACCGCGGGGCCTCTACGTCTCCATGCGCACGGAGAACCCCGTCGTCTACCAGTCCTTCTACAAGGTGGCGGGGGAGCGCAACACCTTCCCCAGCCTCTCCACGCCGGTGCCGGACAAGGTCCAGGAGATGGGCCGCCAGCTCGCCGCGTGGCTCAAGCAGAGCGACAAGCTGGAGGCGCCCTCGCTGCGGGTGATGGGCGCGTACGACAACCTGGACGCGCTCTACGGCGAGCTGCCCACTTGCGACGACGACAACATCAACCGCTACTTCCGCCAGCACTTGCGGCCCGTGGATGCCTTCCTCGTGCTGGCCCGGCTGTCGCTGCCGGGCATCTTGCTCTCCCTCACCACCAAGAAGCTGGGCAAGGCGCTGCGGGGGAGCCGTGGGCGGGCCGAGCGCAAGGCCGCCTGAGCCAACCGCACCTCACTTCTGGAAAGCACGCCCATGATCCTCGATGACGTCGAACGCAGTTTCTGGGCGACGGACGGGTGCAGGAACATCCCCGAGCTGGGGCTGAACCTGTCCGCGCTCAAGCAGTACCTTCCCCAGGGCTGGCACCACCTCGTCTACCTGGCCCGGCTCGCCAACACCCTCCGCTCGCTGCAGCGCAACGATGGCTCCATGGTGGACCAGGACCTGGCGCGGCAGCTCTTCGAGCAGTCCGCGCTCGCCCTGGAGGCCGCGGCCGGCCATTGCCCGGACGAGGACATCGCGGAGCTGCTGCGTCTGCGGGCCGCGGGGTTGCGGCGCCAGGACACCCGCGAGGCCGCGACGGCCCTGGCCCGCGCGACGAACGACCGGCTGGTGGTGCTCTGCGGACCGCTCGTCACCTGGCCCGGCAAGAGTGGCGCCTATCTCCACTCCACCTGTGTCGCCCTGGAGGACGAGCGGCTCACGCGGCGCGTCCGCGCGCTCGAGGTGGAGCTGGGCGCGCTGCGCGCCTACTACGAGAAGCTCCTCGGCCTGGAGGGGCTGGAGCTGGCGGAGATTCCCTCCTACACCGTCAGCGGGCTGGTGCTCTGCGGCGGAGAGGCCAATGGCTTCCCCAAGCACTTCACCTACTTCCTTCCCGAGGACGAGGGGCACCGCAAGCTCAAGCCACGCAAGACGCTCCTCTTCCACAACATCTACCTGGAGCGCATCCGCTGCCTGAGCCTTCCGCTGCTGCGGCGCGTGTGTCCGGAGCTGCCGGTGACGGACGAGGACGTGTGTGATCCGATGGTGGCGCTCACCTGGTTCCGCGGGCACGACGTGGGGCACTACTGGCGCCACCGGGATGCCGCCTTCGCCAGGCTGAAGGAGCTCGGCACGGCCCGCTCCTACGCGCTCCAGGAGGCGCTCAGCGACGTGCTCGGCTACCTGGCGCTGCACGGGCCGTGGCGGCAGGAGGCACGGCATGCCGCGCCCATGGGCTTCTACCTGGCGGAGATGCTCCGCTTCCTCGGCCGCGGCGACCAGGCCATCCACCCGGACTTCGAGGCCGCGCACCTGGTGCTCTCCTACCTGGTGAAGAAGGACTTCGTCTCCCTGGACGCGGAGCGGGGCGAGCTGCGCCTCACCCAGGAGCGCTTCCAGAAGGGCGTGACGGAGGTGGCCGGGCGGCTCATGCGCGCCGTGCTCGGCGGTGACGTGGACGAGGCGCGCCACCTGCTCGCGGAGCACGGGCTGGCGGCGGACTCGCGCGGCAGCCACCTGGAGCCGGTCATCCGCCGGGCCGCGGGCATGGGCAATGACATCCGCTACACCTACGAGGGCTGACATGACGGGCAGCGACAATCTGGAAGGCAGGCGTGTGGTGCTCACCGGCGGGGCCAGCGGCATTGGCCGGGTGACGGCCGAGGCGTTCCTCCGCGCGGGGAGCCGGGTGGCCATCATCGACCGGGACGAGGAGGCCCTGTGGCGGGTGCTGGAGGAGCTGGGGCCCGGCGCGTGTGGCTTCGCCGCGGACGTGTCGGAGCCGGCCTCGCTCCGGGAGGCCTTCGCGGGCGTGGACCGGGGGCTGGGGGGCGTGGACGTGCTCATCGCCAACGCCGGCATCAGCGTGCGGCGTCCCTTCCTGGAGATCTCCCCGGAGGAGTGGCGGCGGGTCCTCTCCGTGAACCTGGATGGCGTCTTCTTCTGCGCGCGCGAGGCGGCCACGCGGATGATGGCGGGGCAGGGGGGCGTCCTGCTGCTGATGGGCTCCACCAACGGGCTCGTGGGCTACCCCTATTACGCCTCGTACAACGCCTCGAAGGCGGGCGTCATCGAGCTGGCCCGCTCGCTCGCCATCGAGCTGGCCCCGAAGGTGCGGGTCAACGCCATCTGCCCCGGCTACGTGATGACGCCGATGCAGGAGCGTGAGTACACGCCCGCGATGCTGGAGCAGGTGAACGCGAGGATTCCCCTCCGGCGCCACGCGCGTCCCGAGGAGATCTCCGAGCTCTTCCTCTTCCTCGCCTCGGACCGGGCCCGCTACATCCACGGGCAGGCGCTCGTCATCGACGGAGGGGAGCTGGCGGGCGGACTGGCCAGCGCGGGGGTGAGCAGCGAGGGACGGGGATGAGCGGCCCGGGCACCACCTCCGGCGCGGAGCTGTTCTCGCCGGACTACGCCGTGGCCCGCGACCGCTTCCGGGCCGCGTGCGCGGACGCGGGCTTCCAGGCCCACTGCTACCCGATGCCGTCATCCGCGCCTGGTGCCGAGCTGACGGTGGACGTCGCCGTGGGCGGCACGGTGGAGGCCCGGCGCGCGCTGCTCGTCACCAGCGGGTTGCACGGCGTGGAGGGCTTCCTCGGCTCGGCGCTCCAGCTCGCCTTCCTCCAGCGGCTGGCCGTGGATCGCGCCTGCGCCAGCGGCCTGCGCCTCGTCTTCGTCCACGCGCTCAACCCCTTCGGGTTCCACATGCTCCGGCGGACGGACGAGCACAACGTGGACCTCAACCGCAACTTCCTCCTGCCCTCCGAGGAGTACCGCGGTGTGCCGGAGGCCTACTGGGACGTGCAGCGGCTGCTGGGGTTGTCCGCCGCGGCGCCCTCCGGCGGTTTCTTCCCGCTCAACCTGCTGCGCTGTGTGGCGCGCCATGGCCAGGCGGGCTCGCGTGACGCGGTGGCGGGCGGGCAGTACGAGGACTCGTGGGGCCTCTTCTTCGGAGGCACCGGACTGTCGCCCACGGGCACGCTGCTCCAGACGCACCTGCGCGGCTGGCTCGGCGGGGCCACCGAGGTGCTGCACGTGGACCTCCACAGCGGCCTCGGTCCCTGGGGCGGCTACCGCCTCATCCTGGAGCACGACTGGGAGACGCCCGAGCTGCACTGGTTCGGCAGGCACTTCGGCGAGTCGCTCGTGGAGCCCAGCGAGCCCAAGAGGGGCATCTCGTACCGCAAGCGGGGCGGTCTGGGCCCGTGGTGTGCCGGGCTGCTCTCGCCCGGGGCCTATGAGCTCCTCATCGCGGAGTTCGGCACCTATCCGCTGCCCGTGGTGCTGCTCGCGCTCCGGGCGGAGAACCGGGACTGGCTCCGGGGACAAGAGGGCGTGCGCCGCCGGTGCGTGAAGGCGGTGCTCCGCGAGGTCTTCGCGCCCTCGAGCCCGCGCTGGCGTGCGAACGCCGTGCAGCGGGGGCTGGCGCTGCTGCACCGGGCGGCCGACGTGTGCCGGCTCCAGGGCGTGCCCACGGCCCGCCCGCGGTCGGTTTCTCAATCCTTGTCAATGTCTGTCGAAGTGCCCGGCCACCGGATTCCCGGTTGGCCGGTCTGATGTCAGATCACTCACTATCATCCAGGAATCCACATGATGAACGAACACCGAATGGACACCGGTTCCGAATCTTCTCGCACTCCCGGAGCGCGGGAATTCGTCCAGCAGCTCGAGCGGGAAGTGGGCGCGCACCGGGCGGTCAATCACCCCTATCTGCGGGCGCTCGCGAGTGGCGAGCTGCCGGATCCGGTGGGCGCGCTGCGGGACTACGCGCACCAGTACTACGCCTACAGCATCAACTTCCAACGGTACCTGACGGCCACCATCTCGCAGCTCGACAGCTCGGAGCACCGGCGCGCGCTGCTGGCCAACCTGCTGGAGGAGGCGCACGGGGTGAGCCCGGACGAGGCGGAGCTGATGCGCCGCCACGGGATCGAGCTGGAGTGGGTGGAGAACGTGCCCCATCCGGTGCTCTACCGGCGCTACCTCGAGGCGCTGAACATGGACGAGGCCTGGCTGCGGGCGAATCCCTTCTGCGACGAGGCCGTGCAGTGGAGCCAGCTCTTCCTGCAGTGCTGCAGCTCGCTGGGAGCGCCCGTCGCGGTGGGAGCGATGGGCATTGGCACGGAGCTGATCGTCCGCCGCGTGTACACGCCCATCCTGGAGGCCATCAAGACATACATCGACGTGTCGCCCAGGGATCGGGTGTTCTTCGATCTGCACCAGAAGATCGACGATGATCACGGAGAGGTGTTGCTGGGCATCGCGGAGGAGATGGCGGAAGACCCGGCCCAGCGCGCGCTGCTGCGCACGGGCGCGTTGATGGCGCTCAACCTGCGGGCGGGCTTCTACGACAGCCTGTTGTACCGGGCGCGGGAGATGCCGCGCGTCACCCGGAGCGGCTCGTCGGGCTTCGTGGACACCACGCGCAACCGGGACTCGCTGGAGCCGCGGCCGGTGGAGCACGCGCTGGAGACGCTCATCCACCGGCAGGTGGGGCGTGAGGGCGTGGCGGAGGCGTTCAGCCGCTCGCGGGGGCACCCGGTGTACGAGGTGACGCTGCCCTCGCGCTCGGTGAGCTTCAGCGTCGGGGAGCTGGCGCCCGGCCAGGCGACGTCCAACCACCGCCACGCCTACGAGTCGCTCATCTACGTGCTGGAGGGCTCGGGCTGGTCCATCATCGAGGGCCGGCGCGTGGAGTGGCGCGCGGGGGATGCGCTCTACGTCCCGCCCTGGAACTGGCACCAGCACGTCGCCGGCGGGGAGAAGGCGCTCTACCTCACGGGGACGAACCTGCCCCTGCTGCACCAGCTCGGCCAGACGGTGCTTCGCCAGGAGCAGGGTCCGGCCAATCACTGACGGTTCATTGCCTCAATGGCTCACGTGAGCCTCTCGGCTCGTGGGCGGCGCTGGTGGCCGCCCGGTCGGGTATGTCCTATCATGAAGATGCTTCCGGTGTCGCAGAGGGAGACCCGGAGGCATCCCTTTCCTCCGTCTGGATTGATATATCATCATGAGCCTCGTCAAGGGTTCCCTCCTGCAGCACACGAAGCACTTCGTGCATGAACGGTTCGGTCCAGACGCCTGGAGGATGCAGGTGGAGGGCTTGCCGGCGGCGGGCCGTCCAGGCGTGCTGCAGCCGGTGCCCGCGTGCTGGTACGACCTGGGCCTCTTCCGGCGGCTGCTCCGCGCGCTGTGTGAATACACCGGCCGCGGGAGCGGCTTCATCATGGGGGAGCTGGGCCGCTTCACGGCGGACCGGGAGCTGTTGGGAGCGCAGCGGTGGGTGCTCCACCTGGCGAGGCCGTCCTTCGCGGTGCGCAACCTGGACCTGTGCTGGCGGCGCATGTTCGACGTGGGCCGGTGGGACTCGCAGCACGAGGACGGGACGCTCGAGTTGAGGCTGGCGGAGTGGGAGGGGGAGCCGGCGCTGTGTGATTGGATTGGCGGCTATGTCCGCCGGACGCTCGAGCTGTTTGGCTGGCAGGTGGAGGGACTGGCTCACGCGGAAGGGCTCTCGAACGACGCGGCCACCTGGGCCTTCCGGGCCGGGGGACACCCGCATCCCGAGGCCGTCCGGGTGAACAAGCTCACCTCCCGGGCCGAGGTGCTCCAGGCGGCGCGCGTGCTCGCGCACTGCACCCGGGCGGAGGCGTTGGCGCGCTTCGTGGTGGAGCTGAGCCGGGTGCAGCTCGGGTGCAGTGGCGCGCAGCTCTGGGTGCTGGGGGAGGAGGGGGAGGGAATGCGGCTGCTGTGCTCGGCCGGCGAGTGGGAGCGGGAAGGCCAGCGCAGCTGCTTGCTGCTGGAGACGGGCGGGCGCACGGTGGGGCGCATCGAGGTGCGGCATGTGCAGGAGCGGCTCGAGGAGGCCTCGGCCACCCTGTTGGACGAGCTGATGCCGTTCATCGCCGAGAGCCTGGTGGGCGTGCTGGAGCCTCGCCGGGAGCAGCCGGCCGTGTTGCGCAACGAGGATGAGGCCTTCCGCCAGCGGTTGCAGGCGGCCCGGCACCTGTGGGGACTCACCGCGCGTCAGGCGGATGTCGTCGCGCTGGCGGTGCAGGGGCAGACGAACAAGGAGATCGCCGGGGCACTCGGCTGCCAGAAGAGCACCGTGGAGCTGCACATGTCTCACATCCTCAAGAAGTGTGGGGCGGACAACCGCAGCATGCTCGCGGCCAGCTTCTGGACGTTGCGCTGAGCGCCTGGGGGCTGGCAATTTCGCCCCATGGGTATCGCCAGCACTCCTTCGCCGCCCTACGTGGCGGTCATCTTCACGTCCATTCGGATGCCGGTGGACGAGGGTTATGCGCTCACCGCGACGGAGATGCTCTCCATGGCGGATGCGCAGCCGGGTTTCCTGGGCGTGGAGAGCGCCCGGGACTCGGAGGGATTGGGCATCACCGTGTCGTATTGGCGGGACATGGAAGCGGTGCGTGCGTGGAAGGCCGTCGCCGAGCACCGCACGGCCCAGAAGCTCGGCCGCGAGCGGTGGTACCGCGCGTATCGCACGCGCGTCTGTGTGGTGGAGCGGGAGTACGGTTTCTCGCTGTAGGCCCGCGGGGCCGCTCCGAGGCCGGCTCCCACGCCCGGGCGGGTCCGCATCCAGCGGGCCCTCGCACCGGGCAGGAGGAGCCGACGGTGATGCAACAGGGACTCGCGGGCAGGGTTGCGTTGGTGACGGGAGGCGGGGTGCGCCTGGGCCGGGCGCTGGCCGAGGCGCTGGGCCGGGCCGGGGCCACGGTGGCCGTGCACTGTCATGGCTCCCGGAACGAGGCCGAGTCCGTGGTGGGCACCCTCCAAGCGGCGGGAGGCCGGGCCCGGGTGTTCCAGGCGGACCTCTCGCGTTCCGAGTCCATCGCTCCCCTGGTGTCCCAGGTGGAGCGCGAGCTCGGTGCCCTCTCCATCCTCGTCAACAGCGCCGCTCGTTTCGATCGGGCGGCCTTCGTGGAGACGCCCGAGGCCTCGTTGGAAGCGTGCTGGGCCCTGAACACCCGGGCGCCGTACCTGCTGAGCCAGGAGGTGGCGCGGGGAATGCTGGCCCGGGGAGGTGGGGACATCATCAACATCCTCGATGTGGGCGGGGCCCTCGCACCGTGGCGGGGCTACTCGGCCTATGGGATGACGAAGGCCGCGCTGGCCCACCTGACGCAGTGTCTGGCGTTGGAGCTGGCGCCTGTCATCCGGGTCAACGGCGTGGCGCCGGGGACGGTGCTGCCCCCCGAGCAGATGAAGCCGTCGCTGCTGGAGACACTCCGGCGCCGCATCCCCCAGCAGCGCATCGGCGCTCCGTCGGACGTGGCCGAGGCGGTGCTCTTCTTCCTCACCGGGCCCACCTTCATCACCGGGCAGATCCTCGCGGTGGATGGAGGGCGCATGCTGGAATAGGATGTCCCCGCCCGACCAGTGTTCTCGAAGGCGGGGTTTTTCCCATGCCCGGGGGCATTTCTCCGATGACCACGCCCGCCTCCCTCCTCGAAGCCGACGTCCCGCGCCCCGTCCTGGACGTCATCGCCCGCCTCCATGAGCTGGGCCACGCCGTCTTCCTCGTCGGGGGCTGCGTCCGTGACACGCTCCGGGGTGTCCACCCCAAGGACTTCGACGTCGCCACCAGCGCGCTCCCCGAGGAGGTCCAGCGCGCCTTCCGCAAGGTCATCCCCACCGGCATCCAGCACGGCACCGTCACCGTCGTCCAGGAGAGCACCCACGTCGAGGTCACCACCTTCCGCAGCGAGGGCGACTACCACGACGGCCGCCGCCCCTCCGCCGTCACCTTCGAGCGGGACATCGTCAAGGATCTCTCCCGCCGCGACTTCACCATCAACGCCATGGCGTGGAATCCCCTCACGCATGAGCTCGCCGATCCCTTCGGTGGCCAGCAGGACCTGAAGGCCCGCGTCGTGCGCTGCGTGGGCTCGGCCATCGAGCGCTTCTCCGAGGACGGGCTGCGCCCCATGCGCGCGGTGCGCTTCGCCGCGGTGCTCGACTTCACGCTCGATCCCGGCACCCAGGCCGCCATCCCCGAAACGCTCCCCGTCTTCCGCAAGGTCGCCCACGAGCGCGTCCGCGAGGAGTTCGTCAAGCTGCTGCTCTCCAAGCGCGAGGCCTTCGGGCTCGAGCTGCTCGCCACCACCGGGTTGCTCGAGGTGTTCCTCCCCGAGCTCGCCCGCGCCGATGCCGGGGCCGCACGGATCGCCCGCGCCGCCGCCGCCGCCGAGCCCGTGGATGTGGAGATCCGTCTCGCCGCCCTGCTCGCCGACCTCGTCAGCCCTCGGCAGGCCGAGGAGATCGGCGTCCGGCTCAAGTTCCCCACCAAGACCATCGAGCGGGTGCGTCTGTTGATCTCGCACGCCGCGCTCGAACGGCATGCCGGGGATTCGGATCCCGCGCTCCGCCGGCTCCTGGCGAAGGTGGGGCTCGCGAATGTCGAGGCGTTGACCTCGGTGGCCCGGGCCCGGATCCAGGCCAGGGAGCCGGTCCGGCTTCCCGAGCTGGATACCCTCATCGGGCGGTTGCGTGTGATCGCCGCGTCGAAGCCTCCACTGTCGGCGAAGGAGCTCGCGCTCAATGGCGGCGCCATCATGGCCACCCTGGGCGCCGGGCCTTCTCCCATCGTCGGCGAGGCGACGCGGTTCCTTCTCGAGCGGGTGCTCGATGAGCCTTCGCTCAATGAGGCGGAGAAGTTGAAGGAGCTGTTGCTGGGATGGCAGCGGGCCCGTGGGTCCTGAGGTTGTCCGCGGGGCAGGGGAGTAGACCCTCACCCCAACCCTCTCCCAGAGGGAGAGGGGGCAGGCACATTGTGTCGCACCTGGACCGGCCGGCGTGTAGATAGGGGCGTCATGCGAGTCGTCGTTGCCATGAGTGGTGGGGTGGACTCCTCCGCCGCCGCCGCCCTGCTCAAGGAGCAGGGTCATGAGGTCATCGGTATCACCCTCCGCGTCTGGTCCTATGAGGGCAAGGCCCAGTGCGGCAGTTGCTGCAGCCCCGATGACATCGACGATGCCCGCGCCGTCGCCCAGACGCTCGGCATCCCCTTCTACGTCGCCAACGCCGAGGAGCTCTTCAAGGACCGGGTCGTCAGTCCCTTCGTCCAGTCCTACCTCGGGGGCAAGACGCCCATCCCCTGCGTCGCCTGCAACCGCGACGTGAAGTTCAACTTCCTCCTCAAGCGGGCCCGTGCCCTCGGCGCCCGGCTCGCCACCGGCCACTACGCCCGCGTCGCGCAGCAGGACGGTAGGTTCCTCCTCCGCCGCGCCGTCGATGCCGCCAAGGATCAGAGCTACTTCCTCTTCACGCTCGGCCAGCAGGAGCTCACCGACGTCCTGTTCCCCGTCGGGGGCATGACCAAGTCCGAGGTCCGCGCCGTCGCCGAGCGCCATGCCCTCCCCACCAGCCACAAGCCCGAGAGCATGGAGATCTGCTTCGTGCCCGATGGCGACTACGCCGGCTTCGTCGAGAAGGTCGCCGGCCCCCAGCAGGGCGGGGAGATCGTCGACACCGAGGGCCATGTGCTCGGCACCCACGCGGGGGTGCACCGCTTCACCGTGGGTCAGCGCCGCGGCCTCAACCTCGGGGGCGGCGAGGCCCGCTACGTCCAGCGCATCGAGCCCGAGTCCCGCCGCGTCGTCGTGGGCCCCGCGGATGAGACCTCGCGCGATTCCTTCGGTCTGCTCCAGCCCCACTGGGTGGATGGGCCGCCGCCTCCCGAGAAGTCCGTGATGGTCCGCATCCGCCACCGTCACCCCGGTGCTCCCGGCCGCGTGCGTGTCTCCGCGCATGGGCTCGTGTCCATCCACCTCGACACTCCGGCCCGCGCCGTGACGCCCGGCCAGGCAGCCGTCGTGTATGACGGGGATCAAGTCCTCGGCGGTGGGTGGATTGTTTGAGCCTCGCCGCAACAGCCAGGGCGTGACGCTGTGCGCGCACTGAATTTGACCGGCCTGTAGGCGGGGCGTACCTTCCGGCCCACCTCGACGCTACAGGCCGCGACACTCGTGTGGCCGCGCCGGGGCGCCGTACACGCGAGGAACACCACGTCATGCGCGATGCCCACCGGATGAAGGAGAAGTTCGATGTTTCGCTCGACAACAGGCAGATCGTCAGCCTGTTGATCGCGGGGATCATCGTGATGGGCGCCGTATTCGTGCTCGGCGTCGTGGTCGGCAAGAAGCTCGCCGGCAACGCGCAGACCGCCGCCGCGCCGGATCTGCTCTCCGCGCTCGACGCCAACGCCCAGGCCCTCCAGCAGGCCCGCGAGGCCGAGCAGCCGCTCACCTTCCAGGACGAGCTCACCCGCAAGAGTGGCTCCGACGCCTCCAAGCCCGGCACCGTCACGGTTGCCATCCCGCCGCCCGCACCCAAGCCGAAGCCCGCCGAGCCGAAGCCGGAGCCCCAGGCCGCCGAGCCCCAGGTCGCCGAGGCCTCCGCGGACGAGCCCACGGCGTCGCCCACGGATGACGACTACGCGCCTCCCGCCACGGCCAAGGCCACCGAGCCGAAGCCGGAGCCCAAGGCCGCCGAGCCGAAGCCGGAGCCCAAGCCCGTCGAGACGAAGGTGGCCGAGAGCAAGCCCGCTCCCGTGCCGGGCAAGGTGGAGGCCGCTCCCGTGCCTACCCGCACCACGACGCCGCCCCAGGGTGGCGGTCTGAAGGACGCCATCGCCCGCGCCACCCAGCGTCCCACCGAGGCCGTTCCCGGTGGTGCCTTCACCCTGCAGATCTCCGCCTTCCAGAACCGTCCGGAGGCCGAGCGCTTCGCGGCGAAGCTCCGGGACCGTGGCTACGCCCCGTACATCGTCACCGCCGAGGTCCCCAACAAGGGCACCTGGTACCGCGTCCGCATGGGCAGCTTCCCCTCGAAGGATGCCGCGTCGCGCTACCTGTCGGATTTCAAGCGCGAGACGCAGATCCAGGCCTTCGTCGCCGCGAATTGAGACCGCCGGTGCATGGCGGGGCGGCGCCCGGAGTGCTATGGGCGCCGCTGAATGGACCTCCTCGACAACGTCATCCAGCCGTACGCCTGGGGCTCGCGGACCGCGATCGCCGAGCTGCTCGGACAACCCTCGCCCTCCGCCGCCTGCCAGGCGGAGCTGTGGATGGGAGCCCACCCGGGTGCCCCGTCGCGCGTGAATCGGCCGACGGGTGGGGTGACGCTGCTGGAGGCGATCCGGAGCTCGCCGGAGCGGGAGCTTGGTGAGCAGGTGACGCGCCGGTTCGGCGCCGAGCTGCCCTTCCTCCTCAAGGTGCTCGCGGCGGAGACCCCGCTGTCCCTGCAGACCCATCCGAGTCTCGTCCAGGCCCGCGAGGGGTTCGCCCGGGAGAACGCGCTCGGCGTGCCGGTGGGCGCCCCGCACCGCAACTACAAGGACGCCAACCACAAGCCCGAGCTCATCTGCGCGCTGACGCCCTTCGATGCGCTGTGTGGCTTCCGGAGCGCCGACGAGACGCTCGCCCTCTTCGATTCGCTCGGCGTGGCCGCCCTCGAGCCGCTGCTCGCCCCGCTGCGCGCGTCGCCCGATGCGAAGGGCGTGGCGCGCATGTTCGAGGCGCTGATGACGCTCCCGCGCGAGCAGCGGTGGCCCCTGGTGGACGCGGTGGTCTCCGCCTGCGCGGCGCACGAAGGGAAGGGCGGCCGCTTCGCCGAGGAGCTGCGGTGGGCCCTGCGGCTCGGCGAGCTCTACGCGGGTGATCCCGGCGTCATCGGCGCGCTGATGCTCAACCTCGTGCGGCTGCGGCCGGGCGAGGCCATCTACCTGTCCGCGGGCAACCTCCACGCGTACCTGCGCGGCGTGGGCGTGGAGATCATGGCCAACTCGGACAACGTGCTGCGCGGCGGGTGCACGCCCAAGCACGTGGACGTCCCCGAGCTGCTCCGCGTGCTGGACTTCCGGTGCGGCCCCATCGGCCTGGTCCCGGCGGCCACCACGGACGGGGTGGAGTTCGTCTACCCCACACCCACGGACGAGTTCCGCCTCTCGCGCTTCCAGCTCCGCCCCGGGGTGTCCGCCCAGCCGCGGCGGCGTGGGCCGGAGATCCTCCTGTGCACCGAGGGCTCCGCCCGGCTGTCCGCCGGGGGCCAGACGCTCGCGTTGCCCCGGGGTGCCTCGGTGTTCGTGAGCGCGGCCGAGGGGGCCTACACGCTCGAGGGCGAGG
This sequence comes from Archangium sp., assembly GCF_057119385.1. Taxonomy (NCBI): domain Bacteria; kingdom Pseudomonadati; phylum Myxococcota; class Myxococcia; order Myxococcales; family Archangiaceae; genus Archangium; species Archangium sp. The sequence continues at coordinate 21,282 of NZ_DBNGVP010000132.1, forward strand.
GCGTCGTCTACCGCGCCACCTCGGGCCTCTGAGGCCAGGTCATTCGGCGGGAGTGCCGCGGCTCCACTTGTCCACGTTGCCGTCGCCATCCAGGTCCTCGCCGATGCGATCGACCTGGTTGTTCTCCCAGTACTCCCAGTAGTCCACGCGCCCGTCCCCGTTGGAGTCCCGCTCCTTCCGGGCCAGCCGCCCCTTCTCGTAGAAGATCCACACGTCCGGCCTGCCGTCCCCGTTCAGGTCGCGCTCCCGCCGGACGTTGATGCCCTTCTCGTAGAAGTAGACCGAGTCCACCTTCCCATCGAAGTCCAGGTCCATCGCCTCGCGCTCGCGCTCCTCGCGGGCGTCGTAGTACGTGGTGAGGTCCACCCGGCCATCCCAGTTGATGTCCAGCTCCTTGCGGACCCTCCGCCCGTCCACGGTGAACACCCACACGTCCGGCTTCTGATCGGCGTTGGTGTCCTTCTCCGTCACCTGCTCGTTGGCGGCTGGCGCCGGGCGGATGGGCTGGGGTGCCACCTCCTCCTTCGCCTGCGCCTCCTCCGGCTTCTTCACGGATTTGTCGGACGCGCACCCACAGAGACCCACCAGGGCGAGCCCCACCACCCACCGGCGCTTCGAGGGCTTTACGACAAGGCTCGAAAACAGCGCTTCAAGGGACATGTAAGTCCATATATTTTCACATATCGCCATGGCCCGAAAGAAGATCAGCACCACCATCTACATCACGCCGGAGCAGAACGATCTGCTCAAGGCGCTGAACCAGAAGACGAAGGTTCCCGTGGCCGAGTACATCCGGCAGGGGATCGATCTCGTGCTGGAGAAGTACAAAGCCCAGTTGCCGGGGCAGGCCTCCTTCGACGAGCTGAGCTGAGCGCCGGGGCATGAGCATGAGCAAGAGCATGAAGGGCCAGCGGGTGGTGGTGCTCGGAGGCGCGGGCTTCGTGGGCTCGCACCTGTGCGAGCGGTTGCTGGACGATGGCGCGGCGGGCGTGGTGTCCGTGGACAACTACATCACCGGGGCCGAGGCCAACGTGGCGCACCTGCGGGGCCGCGCGGGCTTCGAGCTGGTGAAGCAGGACATCACCGAGGGGCTCTCGGTGGACGGGCCGGTGAACTACGTCTTCAACATGGCCTCGCCGGCCTCGCCCATCGACTACGCGAAGCTGCCGCTGGAGACGATGCGGGTGGGCTCGGTGGGCACGGAGAACGGGCTGAAGCTGGCTCGGGCCAAGGGCGCGGTGTTCCTCCAGGCCTCCACCTCGGAGGTGTACGGGGATCCGCACGTGCACCCGCAGCGCGAGGACTACTGGGGCAACGTGAATCCCATCGGCCCGCGCGCCTGCTACGACGAGGCCAAGCGCTACGCCGAGGCGCTCACCATGGTGTACGCCCGCTCGTATGGCGTGCAGACGCGCATCGTCCGCATCTTCAACACCTACGGGCCGCGCATGCGGCTCAACGACGGGCGCGTGGTGCCGGCCTTCGTGGGCCAGGCCCTGCGCGGCGAGGACTTCACCGTCTTCGGCGAGGGCACCCAGACGCGCTCCTTCTGCTACGTGCGCGACCTGGTGGACGGCCTGGTGCGGCTGGCCCTCTCGGACGTCATCGAGCCGGTCAACATCGGGAATCCCCGCGAGATGACCATGCTCGAGTTCGCCGAGGCGGTGCGGGCCGCGGCGGGTGGGGGAGGCAACATCGTCCACAAGCCGCTGCCCAAGGACGACCCCAAGCAGCGTCGTCCGGACATCACCCGGGCCCGGCAGCTGCTCGGGTGGGAGCCGAGGGTACCCCTGGAGGAGGGTCTGCGGGAGACGATTGGCTGGTTCCGATCGGTTGCCGGAAGGGGCTCCACCCCCTAACTTTCGCGCCAAACTTTCTCATTGGATGGCCACCTGGGAGTGGCGGGAGCGGCACGTTGAAAGTCCTGGTGACTGGTGGTGCGGGATTCATCGGCTCGCACGTGTGCGACGCCTTCGTGCGCGCGGGGCATGAGGTCATCGCCCTCGACAATCTGTCGAGTGGCAAGAAGGAGAACCTGGACCCCCGGGTGCGTCTGGAGGTCATGGACATCCGGGCCCCGGAGGCCGCGCAGCTCATCCGCGCCGAGCGCCCCCAGGTGATGTGCCACCTGGCCGCGCAGATGGACGTGCGCCGCAGCGTGGAGGATCCCCGCTTCGACGCCGAGGCCAACATCCTGGGCTTCCTCAACCTGCTGGAGGCCTCGCGGGTGGCGGGTGTCCAGAAGGTGGTGTTCAGCTCGACCGGCGGGGCCATCTACGGCGAGCAGGACGTCTTCCCCGCGCCCGAGACCCACGCCACCCGGCCGGTGTCGCCGTATGGCGTCTCCAAGGCCTCGGGTGAGCTGTACCTCGGCTACTACAAGGCCCAGTACGGGCTGAACTACGTGGCCCTGCGGTACGCCAATGTGTACGGCCCCCGGCAGAACCCGCATGGCGAGGCCGGCGTGGTGTCCATCTTCTGCCAGCGCCTGCTCGGCGGCCGCGAGTGCACCATCTACGGCGAGGGCAAGCAGACGCGCGACTTCGTCTACGTGGAGGACGTGGCGCGGGCCAACGTGCTGGCGGTGGAGAAGGACTACTCGGGCGCCATCAACATCGGCACCAGCGTGGAGACGGACATCAACCGGCTCTACACCCTGCTGGCCCAGTCGGCCGGGGTGGACAAGCCCGCCCTCCATGCCCCCGGCAAGCCGGGCGAGCAGCTGCGCTCCTGCGTGGACAACGCCCTGGCCCGCCGGGTGCTCGGCTGGCAGCCCACCGTGGAGCTCCCCGAGGGGCTTCGCCGCACGGTGTCGTTCTTCCGCGAGCACACCTCCCGCTAGCCCCCCCGTCCACCCTGCGGGGGAGGGGAGCCGGCCCGGCGTCGTTCTGGTTGCACGCCGGGTGCGCGGACGCATGGATTTTGGTGGGGTTCGGTGTTACTCAAGCCGGCTTCGACGTAGCCCGAGGCCCCCCTACCCATGCCGGCCGACAACGCTCACATCCGAAACTTCTCGATCATCGCCCACATCGACCATGGGAAGTCCACCCTGGCCGATCGCCTGCTCGGTGCCACTGGCACGGTGACCAAGCGCGAGGCGCAGGACCAGTTCCTCGACAACATGGAGCTGGAGCGCGAGCGCGGCATCACCATCAAGGCCCAGTCCGTGCGGATGAACTACACCGCCAACGACGGCCAGAAGTACGTGCTCAACCTCATCGACACCCCGGGACACGTGGACTTCGCCTACGAGGTGAGCCGCTCGCTCGCCGCCTGCGAGGGTGCCCTCCTGGTGGTGGATGCCTCCCAGGGCGTCGAGGCCCAGACGCTCGCCAACGTCTACATGGCGCTGGATCACAACCTGGAGATCATCCCGGTCATCAACAAGATCGACCTGCCGAGCGCCGACGTGGAGCGCACGCGCCAGGAGATCGAGGACGTGATCGGCATCGACGCCTCCGTCGCCGTGCCGGCCTCCGCCAAGGAGGGCATCGGCATCAAGGAGATCCTGGAGGCGGTGGTGAAGAACGTGCCGCCGCCCTCGGGCGATCCGGCGGCCCCGCTCCGGGCCCTCATCTTCGACAGCTGGTACGACAACTACCGCGGCGTCGTGACGCTGGTGCGCGTGCTCGAGGGCACGCTCAAGCTCAAGCAGAAGATCAAGCTGTGGAGCAACAACAAGGTCTTCGAGGTGCAGGAGCTGGGCGTCTTCAGCCCGTTCTCCCGCCCGGTGCCCCAGCTGATGGCCGGCGAGGTGGGCGTGCTGGTGGCCAACGTGAAGGAGCTCCAGGACGCCAAGGTGGGTGACACCGTGACGGAGGAGCTGCGTCCCACGGACGCGCCCTTCCCGGGCTTCAAGGAAGTGAAGCCCATGGTGTTCTCCGGCATCTTCCCGGTGGACTCCGAGCAGTACGAGGGCCTGCGCGACGCGCTCGGCAAGCTCAAGCTCAACGACGCGGCCTTCACCTACGAGCCCGAGTCCTCCACGGCGCTCGGCTTCGGCTTCCGCTGCGGCTACCTGGGCCTGCTCCACATGGAGATCGTCCAGGAGCGTCTGGAGCGTGAGTACAACCTGTCGCTCATCACCACGGCGCCCTCGGTGGTGTACCGCATCACCGACTCGCAGGGCGCGGTGCTGCACGTGGACAACCCGGCCAAGCTGCCGCCGGTGCAGAAGATCGCCAGGTTCGAGGAGCCCGTCCTCACCTGCCACATCCACGTGCCCAACGACTACCTGGGCGCGGTGCTCAAGCTGTGCCAGGACCGGCGCGGCGTGCAGAAGGACATGAAGTACCTGGGCAGCAGCGGCACGCGCGTGCAGGTGACGTACGAGATGCCGCTGGCCGAGGTCGTCTTCGACTTCTTCGACAAGCTCAAGAGCGTCACGCGCGGCTACGCCAGCCTCGACTACGAGCTGGCCGGCTACGTGGAGGCGGACCTGGTGCGTCTGGACATCCTCATCAACGGGGATCCGGTGGACGCGCTCAGCGTCATCGTCCACAAGGAGCGCGCCTACCAGCGCGGCCGCGAGGTGTGCCAGAAGCTCAAGGAAGTCATCCCGAAGCAGATGTACGAGGTGGCCATCCAGGGCGCCATCGGCGCGAAGATCATCTCGCGTGAAACCATCTCCGCCATCCGCAAGAACGTGCTCGCCAAGTGCTACGGCGGCGACATCAGCCGCAAGCGCAAGCTCCTCGAGAAGCAGAAGGAGGGCAAGAAGCGCATGAAGCAGGTGGGCTCGGTGGAGATCCCGCAGGAGGCGTTCCTCGCGGTGCTGAAGACGGAGGAATAGGTCACCATGTCCACCACCAGCGCGACCAACACCGCCGAGGGGCTCGAGGCCTCCATGGCCGCCCGCCGGACGCCGGAGCAGCTCAAGGCCAGCCGCGCGCTGCTGTGGCGCGAGCTCCTCACCAGCCTGTGGGCGCCCCTGGTGGTCCTCGGGGTGGCGCTCATCCCCTACATCATCCTCATCGAGTTCGTGCCCGCCTCGGCCAGCTGGGCCCAGCCGCTCATGCAGGGCCTGGCGGGGTTGATGCTGCTCTACTTCCTCGGGCTGATGGTGCTGCGCTTCGCGCTGCCCAGGCAGAGCCGCTTGCGCCACCTGCGGCACGAGGCGCGTGAGCTCATCGGGGAGATCGAGCGCATCCACAAGCGCGTCCCGGGGAAGATCCCCGCCGAGTCGTCCACGCGGCTGGCCGAGCAGGCCATGCAGGTGGAGGCCGCCTCGCTGGCCGGGGACGCCGAGCGGCTGGAGAAGGAGACGAAGGCGCTCGACACGCTGGCCACCCAGCTGCTGGGGGCCTTCCGCAAGCAGGATCTCGGGGACCTGGTCTCGGGCTTCGCCAAGGCGCTGGCCATCGCGGTCATCATCCGCGTCTTCATCATCGAGCCGTACCGCATCCCGTCTGGCTCCATGCTGCCCACGCTGGAGATCGGCGATCAGGTCTTCATCAACAAGTTCATCTATGGGGTGCGGCTGCCGTACACCAACTACGTGCCCTTCCAGATCGTCCGCCCGCCGGCGCGGGGAGACGTCATCGTCTTCAACAACCCGGTGCAGCAGGATCTGGACTTCATCAAGCGCGTGGTGGGCATCCCCGGGGACAAGGTGGAGCTCATCAACGGCGAGGTCTTCATCAACGGCGTGCCCCAGCCGCGCACGTTGGTGAACGAGGACCAGATCGTCTACAACAAGCAGGACAACACGCCCTGGTACCCGGAGCACCTGCGGCTGTACCACGAGAACCTGGACGGCAAGGTGCACTCGGTGCTGCAGCCGGGGAGCGTGGCCCGCATGGAGCACGAGGGGCCGTACGTCGTTCCCCCCGGCCACGTCTTCGTCATGGGTGACAACCGGGAGAACAGCCTGGACAGCCGCTACGGCCTGGGCTCCGGCCGGGGCGTGGAGTTCGTCCCGTACGGCCACATCAAGGGCAAGGCCATGGTCGTCTGGATGGCCCTCGGGTATGGCGGCTGGTTCAGCAACTTCTTCGAGGGCACCGGACTGCGGACCGACCGGCTGTTCGAGCCGGTGCGTTGAAACCCGCCGCGATGCTTGACGCCCCGCGCGTGCCGCTGCTACGCGGGGGCCTCATGCGTCATCCCTCAGGGAAGATCAGCTTTGGCGGCCTGGTGCTCCTCACCCTCGTCGCGGGGGGGCTCTATTTCAGCGTGATGCTCCTCCCCGTGTACGCGGACAACTTCGACGTGAAGGAAGCCGTCGCGGTGGCCTTCAACCGGGCCCCGACGTCCGACGACGACTCGTTGCGCCGGGTGATCATCGAGCGCACCAGCCAGGTGGGCAACCACTGGGACACGGACAAGTTCGACCAGGACGTCCTCGTTCCCGGGCTCGGCCTGACGGACGAGAACATCACCATCGAGCGCAGCACCGTCTCGCCGGAGGTGCGCATCGAGGTGGAGTACACGCGCCAGGTGCAGTTGAAGCCCACCCAACACATCCGGGTCCTGCGCTTCCATGTGGTGAAGGAAGGCATTCCCGGTAGGTAGCGCCCAGGGGCACCGATGAGACACCTGTTGGGAATCGAGGGCCTGCGGCGCGCGGACATCGAGGCGCTGCTCGGCCGGGCCGAGGCGCACCTGCACGGTGGGCCGGATGCCTCGCACGTGCTGCGGGGCAGGGTGATCGCCAACCTCTTCTTCGAGGACTCCACGCGCACCCGCACCTCCTTCGAGATGGCGGCCCACGCGCTCGGCGCCGAGGTGCTCAACTGGACGACGGCGGGCTCCTCCGTCTCCAAGGGCGAGACGCTGCTGGACACGGTGCGCAACATCGAGGCCACGGGCCCGGTGGCGCTCATCATCCGGCACCGCTCCTCGGGGGCTCCGCACCTGGTGGCGCGCCACGTGCGCTGCGCCGTCGTCAACGCGGGGGACGGCACCCACGAGCACCCCTCGCAGGCGCTGCTGGACGCCTTCACGCTGCGCCGCCGCTGGGGCAGCCTGGACGGGCGCACGGTGCTCATCGTGGGGGACATCCTCCACAGCCGCGTGGCCCGCTCCAACCTGCACTGCCTCACCACGCTGGGCGCGAAGGTGGTGCTGTGCGGCCCGCCCACGCTGCTGCCGCCCGGCCTGGAGTCCTTCGGCGCCGAGGTCACCACGAACCTGGACGCCGCGCTGCCCCGCGCCGACGCCGTCATGTGCCTGCGCGTGCAGTCGGAGCGGCAGGGGGAGAACTTCTTCCCGTCGGCGCGTGAGTTCTCCCGCATGTACGGGCTCAACGCCGCCCGCGCCGAGCGGCTCAAGCCGGAGGCGCTCGTGATGCATCCCGGTCCCATGAACCGGGGGGTGGAGATCGCCCCCGCGGTGGCGGATGGGCCTCGCAGTGTGATCCTGGAGCAGGTGGCGCATGGTGTGGCCGTGCGCCGCGCCATCCTCGAGGAGGTGTGCCGGTGAGCTCGACGATTCTGCTGAGCCGCGGGCGGGTGGTGGATCCGCGCAACGGCGTGGACGGTGTGCGGGACGTGCTGGTGCGCGACGGCGTCATCGCCGAGGTGTCCGAGGCGCCCCTGAAGGTGCGGGACGCGCGGGTGGTGGACGCCACGGGCAAGCTGGTGCTGCCGGGCTTCATCGACCTGCACGTGCACCTGCGCGAGCCGGGCGAGGAGGGCAAGGAGACGGTCCTCACCGGCTGCATGGCGGCGGTGGCGGGCGGCTTCACCGCGGTGGTGGCCATGCCCAACACCAAGCCCGTCAACGACAGCGTGCTCGTCAGCGAGTACGTGAAGGCCAAGGCCCGCGAGGCGCGGCTGTGCCACGTGTACCTGGCGGGCGCCATCACCAAGGGCCTCCAGGGCGAGGAGATGGCGGAGATGGGGGCGCTCGTCGGCGCCGGCTGCGTCTGCATCACCGACGACGGCCGCCCGGTGATGAACGCCGGCCTCATGCGCCGCGCCCTCCAGTACGCCCAGCTCTTCAACCTCCCCGTCATGGTGCACGAGGAGGATCTGACGCTCTCGGGCAAGGGCGTGATGAACGAGGGCCGCGCCTCCACGCGCCTGGGCCTCGCCGGCATCCCCCCCTCGGCCGAGGTGGCCATGGTGGCGCGGGACATGGTGCTCCTGGAGGAGACGAAGGGGCGGCTGCACGTCGCCCATGTCTCCTGCGAGGGCAGCGTGCGCCTCATCCGCGAGGCCAGGCGCCGCGGCCTCAACGTCACCGCCGAGGCCACCCCGCACCACTTCATCCTGGATGACGAGGCCGTGGGCGCCTACGACACCCACGCCCGCATGAATCCGCCCCTGCGCACCCGCCGCGACATCGAGGCCGTGCGCGAGGGGCTCGTCGACGGCACCATCGACGCCATCGCCACGGACCACGCGCCCCACGGGGTGCTGGAGAAGCAGGTGGAGTTCGACAAGGCGTGGAATGGCGTGGTGGGGCTGGAGACGGCCCTGGGCCTGACGCTCTCCCTGGTGCGCGAGGGCGTGATGAGCCTGCAGCGGGCGGTGGCCCTGCTGACGGACGGGCCCGCGAGGGCATTCGGGCTGCCGGGCGGCCATCTGGCCGTCGGGGCTCCAGCGGACGTCACGGTGGTGGAGCCGGACGCGGAGTGGACGGTGGATTCGGCGCGGTTCTTCTCCCGCAGCCGGAACACCCCCTTCCATGGCCGGCGTTTGACGGGCCGGGTCGCCCAGACGTGGGTGTCCGGGCGGCTCGTCTTCGAGGACGGTCAGATCAAGGAGTCCAGGTGATGAAGCGGGCAGTGCTGGCATTGGCGGATGGCACCACCTTCGAGGGTCGCGCGCTCGGCGCCTCCGGCGAGACGGTGGGTGAGGTGGTGTTCAACACGTCGATGACCGGCTACCAGGAGATCCTCACGGATCCCTCGTACGTCGGGCAGATCGTCACCATGGCGTACCCCGAGATGGGCAACGTGGGCGCCAACCCCGGGGATCAGGAGTCCGTGAAGCCGCACGCCGTGGGCATGGTGGTGCGCAACTCCTCGGAGCAGCACTCCAACTGGCGCGCCCAGGAGACGCTCGACGTCTACCTGAAGCGCCATGGGATTGTGGGCATCGAGGGCATCGACACCCGGCGCCTGGTGCGGCACGTGCGCACGCACGGCGCGCAGATGGGCGTCATCTCCACCGAGGACCACTCGCCGGCCGCGCTCGTGGAGCGGGCCCGCAAGGCGCGCGGCATGGAGGGATTGGATCTCGCCACCGGCGTGTCCACCCAGGAGCCCTACCTCTTCACCACCCCCAGCCCGAACCTGCTCGGCGAGGTGGAGCGTCCCGCCCCCGAGCTGCGCTTCGACGTGGTGGCCTATGACTACGGCCTCAAGCGCTCCATGCTCCACTTCCTGGTGGATGTGGGCTGCCGCGTGAAGGTGGTGCCCGCCGGCACCACCGCCGAGGCCGTGCTCGCCGAGAAGCCCCACGGCATCTTCCTCGCCAACGGCCCGGGAGATCCCGCCGCCGTGAAGGGCGCCGACAAGGTCGTGGCCGGCCTGCTCGGCAAGGTGCCCGTCTTCGGCATCTGCCTGGGGCACCAGATCCTGGCGCTCGCCCTGGGCGGCCGGACGTACAAGATGAAGTTCGGCCACCGGGGGGCCAACCAGCCAGTCAAGGACCTGACCACCGGCAAGGTGGAGATCACCTCGCAGAACCACGGCTTCGCGGTGGATGATGCGAGCGTGAAGGGCAAGGCGGTGGTGAGCCACATCAACCTCAACGACGGAACCGTCGAGGGGCTGAGCATCCCCGACGCCCGCGCCTTCAGCGTGCAGTATCACCCGGAAGCTTCGCCCGGACCTCACGACGCCCGGTACCTGTTCTCACGTTTCGCGAAGCTCATGGCCGGAGAGTAGGATCTCGCAGCCCCATGGACTCCCCCCTTTCGCCGCTGTCGTATCAGCCCTATCTCGATCAGCTCATCGCCTTTGGGAGCCAGGAGTCACGCAAGCCCGACCTGCTGGAGGCCAAGGCGGAGTACCTCCGCCTCACCGGCGAGGTCTTCGAGGACGACAAGATCTTCGAGCTGCGGATGGCGTCCTTCCTGGACTTCTATCTGTTCGATCGAGTCTCGCCGATCTCCAAGCTGACGCCCGCCGCCGAGCTGTACCAGCTGCGGCTGCAGGGCGCCTCGCCCGAGGAGGCCAACGCCTTCCGCTGCTTCACGGAGACCGTCCACGGCCTCTTCGAGGTGCGCAAGCTGGGCAAGGGCCTCGTGCGTCTGCGTGAGCTCTTCTCCGGCAAGGACTTCGACGTCACCGAGCGCCGCACCGTGGCGGGCCTCGAGACGGGCGATGTGCTGGAGGCCCGGCTGATTCCCTTCGCCGGGCACCTGCTGTTCTCCTCGGCGTTCTGCTTCCACCCTCGCGTCGCCGTGAAGTCCATCAAGGCCGAGGTCAAGCGCCGCAAGAAGAAGGAGCCGGATCGTCCTCCCGCGGAGCTCGTCTGGGAGTGCGCCCGGCGCGCCGTGAAGGTCGAGCGCTACAAGCAGATCGCCATCGAGCGCATCTACGACTTCTCGCAGACCACGCCCTGGCTGGCCTCGGCGAGCTAGGGACGTACAGGGGGGCTCACGGGTTCAACCTTGGACCCGTGGCACCCTCACCCCGGGGGGCTTGCCCCCCCCTTTGAACGACGGGGGGATCCTCTCCCGGGGGGAGAGGGGAAATGTGTCAGGGTGGTTGGGATGAACGGGTTCAGATGCGATGGACCGACATCATGTTGGTGCGCCCCGGCTCGTTGAGCGGCACGCCGGCGACGATCACCACGGGCGTCCCCACCTTGCAGATGCCCTCCTCGTGGCACAGCCGCCGCACCTGCCGCAGCATCGCGTCCGTCGACTGCAGGCGGCCCACCTGCAACGCCTTCACGCCCCAGTAGAGCGCCATCCGGTTCACCGTGTCCGGGTTCGGCGTCAGCGCGATGATCTGCGCTGTGGGCCGGAACTCGGAGATGAGCCGCGCCGTCAGGCCCCGCTCCGTGTACGCCACGATGGTGCCGATCTTCATCTGCTCGGCCGCCGCCACCGCCGCCGCCGCCACGCCCGTGGAGATGTCGTCCTTGGCGTCCGGGAAGGGCGGGTGCTCCATGTTCCTCACCACCCCGGACTCCGTCTCCTCGACGATCCGCGCCATGGTGGCCGCCGCCTGCACCGGGTACTTGCCCGCCGCCGTCTCCCCCGAGAGCATCACCGCGTCCGCTCCGTCCAGGATGGCGTTGGCCACGTCCGACACCTCGGCGCGCGTGGGCCTCGCGTTGTTCACCATGCTCTCCAGCATCTCCGTGGCGACGATGACCAGGCCTCCCATCCGGTTCACCGTGCGCACCATGCGCTTCTGGATGGCCGGCAGCTTCTCCAGCGGCATCTCCACGCCCAGGTCACCTCGCGCCACCATGATGCCGTCCGCCGCGCGCGAGATCGCGTCCAGGTCCGCCACCGCCTGTGGCTTCTCGATCTTGGCGATCAGCGGCGTGTTGCGCTTCGCCACCAGCTTGCGCGCTTGATGGATGTCGTTCGCCGTGCGCACGAAGGAGAGCGCCACGTAGTCCACGCCCACCTCCTGCCCGAACGCCAGGTCCTCCGCGTCCTTCTCGGTGATGGTGGGCACCGACACGTGCGCCCCGGGCAGGTTGAGGCCCTTGTGGTCCTTCAGCAGCCCGCCCAGTTCCACGGTACAGGTCACGTCCCGGCCCTGGACCTTCTTCACCCTCAGCCGCACCCGCCCGTCGTCCAGCAGGATGGGGTGCCCTGGCTCCACGTCCTTGGGCAGCGAGCGGATGGGCGTGGGGATGATGTTCTCGTGCCCCAGCAGCTCCCGCGTGGTCACCACCACCGTCTGGCCCGTCTTCACCTCCAGGCAGCCCCCCTCGAACTTGCCCAGGCGGATCTTCGGGCCCTGGATGTCCTGGAGGATGGCCACCGGCACGCCCAGCTTCTTGGAGGCCCGGCGGATCAGATTCACCCGGCGGCGGTGCTGGTCGTGCGTCCCGTGCGAGAAGTTGAGCCGCGCCACGTTCATCCCGGAGCGGATGAGTTCCTCGATGACCTCGGCCGAGTCCGAGGACGGCCCCAGCGTGCAGATGATCTTCGCCTTGCGCATGGACGCACATCCTAGGCGCCCGGCGCCGCCTTGACAGCTTTGCGTCCTCGGGAATACTTGGCGCCAACGCGGGCGACAGCGACGGCGTCGGCGGAAGCAGTCCTCGGTTTCACGGCTTCGTGCCCACGTCGCGAGAAAGCCCGGCGTCCCTGGAGGGGGGGCCGGGCTTTCGCCTTTGCGGGGTGCTGTTCTCGCGTGAGCGCCTGCTCAGAGGCTGATCTCGTCCGTCTTGCCGGGCGCCAGCTTCGGGGCCAGGCCCGGCGGCGGCAGGCCGTGGTGCGGATCCATCGGCGGCTCATCCGGCACCGGCTCGTCCATCAGGTTCGGGTCGCCGCTGCCGCCCACGCCCGGGCCGCCCTCGCGCAGCGCGTCGATCTCCTCGCGGCTGATGCCGGCCTCGTCCAGCACCTTGCGCGTCACCATGATGCGCGCCTCGCCATCCAGCGCCATGGCGATGGAGTCCGAGGGCCTCGCGTCCAGCGTCACCTTGCGCTTGCCCTGCTCGAGGAAGACGCGGCCCGTGTAGATGTCATCGCGCAGGTCGTCGATGCGCACCTCGGTCACCTTGGCGCCCAGCTCCGTCACCACCGAGCCGAGCAGATCCTGCGACAGCGGCTGCGGCGGCCTCAGGTGCGCCAGCCGGAAGGCGATGGCCACCGCGGCCGACTCGTCCACGAAGATGGGCAGCACCAGCGCCCCGTCCTCCGTGGTGAGCACCACCGCATGCGTCTGCGCCTCGACGAGCGGAATCACGTCCCGAACCTGGAGGCGCACCAGCTCCTTGCAGGCGGCGGGATTTCCTCCCTGCTTGGGAACGCAGGCCTCGCTGTCCTTCGTCGCGGCGGTGGCGTGCGCGGGTGGAGCGCCAAAGCCGGGAAGCAGCAGCACTCCCAGGGCGAGCAGCGCGGCGGACAGCGGGGCGAGGACGAAAGCGGCAGGGATGGACGTTTTCACCCTGCAAACGTGTGCATGTGCGCCGGGGGCGGGAGGGCGCCGATTCGTGCCCGCCTGCTCCCCAGCCTCACGCGTCCCGCACCCCACGAAAACCGCGAGGGCTGGGTAGACGGGCGGGCGTCAGCGCTCGTCCTCGTCCTCGTCGTAGTCCTCCTCGTCCTCGACGTCCTCGTCCTCGTCGAAGTCGAGCTCCTCGTCATCGGACTCCTCGTCCTCGTCGGACTCCTCGTCCTCGTCGAGCTCGTCCTCCAGCTCCTCGGTTTCCAGTGCCATCGAGACGGCGAAGCGCTTGCCCAGCGCGGCCACCTGGGTCCGCATCTCGGTGAGCGCCGAGACGAAGTCCTCCTGGATGTTCGTGGGGGCCTTCTGACTGCAATGAGGGCAGGCGAGCTTCTCCGTGCCATCAATGAGATCCTGAACATCCAGCTCGAAGGTGCCCTCGCACTTCTGGCAAGTCAGATCGATCGTCATGTGCGTGGCGCGGAATACATAGGGCTCTGGTGACCTGTCAACGCCCGTGGCGAGCCGCCACATGGTTTCAGTAGCCTCGGATTCCCTATGGACACTCCCAGGACGATGGTGCATGCGCTGCATGATCAGGCCAGCCGGCGGCAGCACCGTCCGGCCCTGTGGACGCGCAAGGGGCGCACGTATGTGCCCACCTCGTGGCACGACTATGCCACCCGGGTGAAGCGCTTCGCCCTGGGGTTGTGCTCGCTGGGCTTCCAGCGGGGAAGCGCCTTGCCCCTCCTGTCCTTCAACCGCGAGGAGTGGTTGGTGGCGGACCTGGCCGCCATGGCCCTGGGCGGCGTCCCCGTGGGCGTCTACGTCACCAGCAGCCCCGAGCAGGTCCAATACCTCGTGGAGCACTGCGAGGCGGGCCACCTGGTGGTGGAGAACGAGCAGCACCTGGCCACCGCCCTCGCCGTGCGCGAGCGGGTGCCCCGGCTGCGCCACATCATCATCCTGGACCCTCCCGAGGCCCCGCTCCCGCAGGGCGTGCTGAGCTACGCCGAGGTGCTGGCGCGCGGCACCGGCATCGACGAGGGGCCCTACTGGGACGCCGTCAACGCGCTCCAGCCCGAGGGGCTCGCCACCCTCATCTACACCTCGGGGACCACCGGCAACCCCAAGGGCGTCATGCTCAGCCACCAGAACCTCGTCTGGACGGCCACGCACCTCATGCGCGCCACCCGGATGGCCGAGGACGACGAGGCGCTCCTGTCGTACCTGCCGCTGGCCCACATCGCCGAGCAGATGCTCAGCATCCATGGGCCCCTGCTCGTGGGGGCGGAGGTGTACTTCGCGCGCTCCCTGGAGAAGGTGCCCGAGGACCTGCGCGATGCCCGGCCCACCGTCTTCTTCGGCGTGCCCCGCGTCTGGGAGAAGCTCAAGGGCCGTCTCGAGGAGGCGCTCCGCGAGCTGCCCGCCGCCCGCCAGAGCGCCGTGGGCTGGGCCCGCGGAGTGGCCGTCCAGCGCAACGCGCTCGTCCTGTGCCACGAGCGCGTGCCCCTGTACCTGGAGGGCCAGTACCAGCTCGCCCGCCGCACCGTCTTCCCGGCCCTGCTCTCGAGGCTCGGCTTCGAGCGCACCCACTTCTTCTGCAGTGGTGCCGCCCCCATCGGCCGCGACGTGCTCGAGTTCTTCTCCTCGCTCGACATCGTCATCCGCGAGGTCTACGGCCAGTCCGAGGTCAGCGGGCCCACCACCCTCAACACCCCCGACGCCACGCGCCTGGGCACGCTCGGGCGTCCGCTGCTCGGCGTGGAGGTCCTCATCGCCGAGGACGGGGAGATCCTCGTGCGCGGCGGCGGCGTCTGCCAGGGCTACTACAAGGACCCCGCCGCCACCGCCCAGCTGCTCCAGGATGGCTGGTTGCACTCGGGCGACGTGGGACACCTCGACTCCGAGGGCTTCCTGCACATCACCGGCCGCAAGAAGGAGATCATCGTCACCTCCGGCGGCAAGAAGACCGCGCCCGCGCACATCGAGCTGCTGCTGAAGGCCGTGGCTCCCGTGGGCCATGCGCTCGTCCTCGGCGAGCGGCGCAATTACCTCGTAGCGCTTCTCACCCTGGAGCCCGAGCGGGCCCGCTCCCTCGCTCGCCAGAATGGCTGGCCCGAGGACCTCTCCGCCCTCGCCGCCGATCCCCGCCTGCGCCAGCACCTGCACGAGGTCATCGAGCGCGAGGTGAACCCGCGGCTCGCCCGCTTCGAGACCATCAAGCGCTTCGCCGTCCTCGCCGAGGACTTCTCCATCTCCAACGGCGCGCTCACCCCCAGCATGAAGATGCGCCGCCAGCTCATTGAGGCCCGGTACAAGGATCTCATCGACTCCCTGTACTCGGA
>NZ_DBNGVP010000133.1:0-53863 GCF_057119385.1 Archangium sp.
TGTCCACCGGGGCCGCCGTGCTGCTTCCAACCACGCTGGCTCCGCCTTCGTCGTCGCTGTGCTCGTCGTCATCGCGCCGCGCACTCTGCGGCTCCTCGAGCACCTGCACTACCTGGGCTGGATCGGAGGCTTACGCCAGTACGCCAGCGAGGACTACCAACGGGCGCTGGCTGCACGAGGCAGCCAGTGCCGCATGTCGCGTCGGGGCAACTGTTGGGACAACGCCGTGGTGGAGAGCTTCTTCTGCGCACTGAAGCAAGAACTCGTTTACACCACGGACTTCGTCACGCACGAGCAGACGCGGCGGGCCCTCTTCTAATACATTGAGGTCTTCTACAACCGGCAGAGGCGGCACTCGACCATAGTCGTCATTCACGGGAAGGGCGGGCGGGCGCCGGGAGCGTGGTGCGGATCCACTGGCTCACACGGTCGAATTGGGGGCCCGGAACCGGATGGCCCAACGCGGTCGCCAGTTCGTTCGCCGCCGAGGCGAATACCTCTAGCAACTCCAGCAGCACGGCGGACGCCGACTGCGCGTCGTAGGTCGGAAACCACTGCGGTACCCGCTCGAGCCAACGGCGATCCACCCATTGCTCGAAGCGACGCTCGGGCATGTCGTGGGCCCAGCCAGAGACGGAACTCGCGTGCCATTCGAGCATGCGGGCGAGCAGGGTGAACTTCATGGATTCGTTGAGCAGCCAGAAGCAAGGGAACCACACCTCACCCACGTGCAGCCACTTCGCGGCCTCGGTCGCGGCCAGCAGGACGTCGGAGACGGTGCGCTGGAATTCGTAGCAGGACGGTGGTCGGCGGGTGCGATCCCTGGCTTCGCTCGTCACGGGAACGGAGCGCAAGAGGCTGTCCTTGTCCAGCAGGAGCCGGTGGTCCCCCTGCAGGGTCATCTTGATCTTATCTGGCAGGGAGGCGCCCGGTACCGGGACGGTGCTCATCACCATATCGCACTCGAGCGCGTCTTCGTACAACGCCCTGACGAGGTGTCCGCCGAGAGGGTCCGGCATTCCCTTCTCCGGCGGGCTGTGCCGGTACATCGTGGCAGACCAGAGATTGCCGAAGGTGCGCAGCCACGCTTCGTCATCGAGGTATCGATCCGGGTTGCTTGAGAGCACGATGATGTCGAGATCCGACCACCGGTCCGCCCGGCCGTCGACGGCATGGGAGCCGAACAGCAGCAGGGCTCGGATGTCGGGGGTGGCTTCCGCCCACTGGATGAGCCGGTGCAGGAATGCCTCCATCGGCGCCAGGCCGGCACCGCCGTCCTCTCGCGGTGCGCTGGGCGTCTGCCGGTCTGGTTGTGCCAGCAAGGGCACGATGCATAATTCCACCCAGTCATACACACGTTCATCCGTCGGACGGGTGAGCGGTTCCGCGAGCGCCTTTGCAGTCTCATCGGTAAGCCAGCGATATAGCTTCATGACGTGCAGGAGCGAGCGGGCCAAGGCGACCAGGTCATGACGGGGAAATACCTGAGCGAGCGCGGCAAGGGCGCGCGGATCGGCCCAGGTCTCGAGGTGCAGGCCGTCGGGAGACGTCCGGGCCCGGGCCGTTGCCCACGCGTGGGCGGCGAGCATGCGCTGAAGTAGATGGGGAAGCAGCCGATCGAACTTCTTGCGGCGCGTGTACCAGAGCTCACCGCGGCGCAGGTGCTTAGCCGTCCACACCAGAGCGGAGCGGAAGCTCTCGACGTCGTTGCGAAGATCTTCGATCGAGAGGGGAGGGCCCTCCAGCGCCCTCGGGGCGGCGGGCGGCGCGGTCGTGAGGCTCGTCATCAACCCCGCCTCGTCGAGCAGGATCCTCAGGGGCAGCTGGAGGTTCTGGGCCAGCATTCGAGTGGCATCGAGGGGGGAGCTATCGGAAGGGCTGGACTGGACCAACAGCAAATCGACCACGAGGCCCGGGTCGAGCAGTGCGCGCAGGGTGCGCCGGACGGTGCGCTCCGAAGGAAGGTGGGGCAGCTCCAGCCAGATGGCATCGAAACACCGTGACCACCAGGGGTCGGCGAGACAGCGTTCGATGTCCTCGGCCAGTACCACCACGCAGCCGTCGGTGATTTCGCGGCGAGCGGTTCCCCCTCTCGAGATGGACCATGCGATCGCGCGTCTCCCCGGTACGTGCTTGGCTCCTTCAGCGAGGCGGCGGACGAGTGCCTCAAATCCAGAGACCGCCAGAAATGAGCTCGACATGCGCACCGCTTCTACCATGCGGTTCTGGCCCCGTCTCTCTTGTGACCCGAGAGACTTCGTGAGTCCCACCAGCGCATGAAGGCTGGATCGCGACCGACCCAAGGCCCCGCGTGCTCGTTCTACGAGCGCAGCCGCATGCCCGGCATCATTGCTTCCGAGCGCACTTCCCTATGAGGGATGAAAGCGAAGGGGCTGCCCTCTTGAGGGACGTAAAAGGGACGTAATCGAACGGACGCCCCCGAACGCTGGTGAACACCTGGGCCCAAGGGCTCACCCGCCGCAAACGCCCATTCTTAGAGGAGAATAGGGGTCGGTAGGACAGAGGAATCGAACCTCCCAGGGACATGTCTCCATGCCCCCCACCGGTTTTGAAGACCGGGCCGGCCACCAGGTCCGGAGGTCCTACCACTCGCGATTACTGCCGGGCCGTGCCTCCCGCGTCAACGCCGCGTTTCAATCCAACCCGCGCTGCCACAAGTCATCCTCGTCCAGCCCCATCAAATGCCCGACCTCGTGCATCACCGTGATGCCGATCTGCTCGAGGAGCTCCTCGCGCGTCTTCGCGAAGCGCTCCAGGTTCTTCTGGTACAGCACGATGGACGCGGGGTAGGGGTCGAAGTTCCCCAGGATGCTGTGGCGCTCGCCCACCGGCGAGCCCCGGAACACCCCCAGGATGCACGGCGACAGCGGCGGACTCTCCCCCAGCAGATCCTCGTCCTTGGGAATCTCCTCCACCGCGATGGTGACGTTGTCCAGGTACTCCTTCACGTGCCCGGGCAGCGCCTTCACCGCGTCCTCCACCGCCTTGTCGAAGGCCTCCTCGCCCAGCTCCACCGGCGGGGGGAACTCCTGGGGCGCCACCGCCTGCGCCTTCCCGAACCGCTTGCGCGCCTCCTTCCCATCTCCCCGCCGCTCCGCCAGCAGTCCCAGGTAGTGGTGCGCCCACGGCTCGTCCGCCGCGTCCCTCAACACCTCCTCGAACGCCGCCTGCGCCTCCTCGAACCGGCACAGCTCGAACAGGGCAATCGCCCGCTCCAGCCGCGCCTCCACCGACCTCGGCACGTGCCCCAGCGCCGCGTCCAGGCTCCCCATCGCCCGCGCACACTCGCCCACCTGGTTCAGCCCGGTGCCCTCCAACAGGAGGAACTCGAAGAGCAGCTCCACGTCGCCCGCCCGCTGGGCCAGCTTCCGGCCCCGGGCGCACAGCTCCAGGCCCTCCTCCACCGCCTCGCGGTCGTCTCCCGCCCGGCACACCAGGCACTCGGCCGCCCCGAGCAGCAATTCGAGGTCATCCGGGGCCGCCTTGAGGGCTTTCCCGTATGCCTCCAGGGCCTCCTCCATCCGCCCCAGCTCCGCCAGGGTGGCCGAGCGCCAGTGCAGGGCCTCCGGCAGCCCCGGGGCCTTGGCCAGCAGCGCCTCCGCTCCGGCCAGGGCCTCCTCGTAGGCGCCCTCTTCAAATGCCGCCGCCACCCCGTCGAGCCGAACCTCCACGTCCGACGGCGCCGCCTGCTTCGACGTACGCTTCCCCATGTGCGGCGACATACGAACCCCTTCCGCGCGTTGTCAACGTGCGTCACGGCTGTTACGTTCCGCGGCCCCCTGCCTCCCTCGTAAGGGCCCGTGAACATTCTGGTCGTGGATGATGACGTCGAGCTGTGCACGCTGCTCTCTCGGTTCCTGGAGAAGCACGGCTACACCGTCTATTCCGCGGCAGACGCCTTGCAGGCCCTCGACATCCTCGAGCGTCACGAAGTGGGCCTCGTCATCAGTGACTACCGGATGCCCCACATGGACGGCATCCAGTTCACCGAGATGCTCAAGGCGGACCCCCGTCACCAGGGCACCTCCGTCATCCTCATGACGGGCAACGCCGATGGCAACGTGCACGACAAGGGCCTGCGCAAGGGCGTGGCCATGACGCTGGAGAAGCCCCTGGACTTCAATCAGCTTCTCAACCTCGTGCGCTTCGCCGAGTAGCCCGCCCTCCACCCGGGCCGTCCGCTCCCCCACAGCCACTTCCTTCCGTGTTGACAACCCGGGGCCGGCTCTTATTTTGGCGCTCGCCTGGGCCGAGTGCTAATCCCCGCACCCCGGCCCGCGTAGTCCATTCTTCAATTTTTTCAGGAGGTTACGATGGCAGCCAAGGAGATCTTCTTCCACCAGTCCGCCCGCGAGGCGATCCTGCGCGGCGTGCGCACCCTCTCGGACGCGGTGGCGGTGACGCTCGGTCCCAAGGGCCGCAACGTGGTGATCGAGAAGTCGTTCGGCTCGCCCACGGTGACCAAGGACGGTGTGACGGTCGCCAAGGAGATCGATCTCGAGAACAAGTTCGAGAACATGGGCGCCCAGATGGTCAAGGAGGTGGCGTCCAAGACATCGGACAAGGCCGGTGACGGCACCACGACGGCCACGGTGCTGGCCCGGGCCATCTACGAGGAGGGCCTGAAGCTGGTGGCCGCCGGCCACAGTCCGATGGACCTCAAGCGCGGCATCGACAAGGCCGTGGAGACGGTGGTCGCCGAGCTGAAGAAGCTGTCCAAGCCCACGGCCGACAAGAAGGCCATTGCCCAGGTGGGCACCATCTCCGCCAACGGCGACGAGACGATCGGCACCATCATCGCCGACGCCATGGAGAAGGTGGGCAAGGAGGGCGTCATCACGGTGGAGGAGGGCAAGGGCCTGGAGACGACGCTGGACGTGGTCGAGGGCATGCAGTTCGACCGCGGCTACGTGTCCCCCTACTTCGTCACCAACCGGGACCGCATGGAGGCCGTGCTGGATGACGCCTACCTGCTCATCAGCGAGAAGAAGGTCTCGGCGATGCAGGACCTCATCCCCGTGCTCGAGCAGGTGGCGCGCTCGGGCAAGCCGCTGCTGATCATCGCCGAGGACGTGGAGGGCGAGGCCCTGGCCACCCTGGTGGTGAACAAGATCCGCGGCGTGCTGAACGTGGCCGCCGTGAAGGCCCCGGGCTTCGGTGATCGCCGCAAGGAGATGCTGCAGGACATCGCCACGCTGACGGGTGGCACGGTGGTGAGCGAGGAGCTGGGCCACAAGTTCGACGCCCTCACGCTCAACGACCTGGGCCGCGCCAAGCGCATCACCATCGACAAGGACAACACCACCATCGTCGACGGTGCCGGCAAGCGCGAGGCCATCGAGGGCCGCATCAAGCTGATCCGCGGCCAGATGGAGACGACCACCAGCGACTACGATCGCGAGAAGCTGCAGGAGCGGCTGGCGAAGCTGGCCGGCGGCGTGGCCGTCATCCACGTGGGCGCCGCGACCGAGACGGAGATGAAGGAGAAGAAGGCCCGCGTCGAGGACGCGCTGCACGCCACCCGCGCGGCCGTGGAGGAGGGCATCGTCCCCGGCGGCGGCGTGGCCTACCTGCGCACCCTGGCCGCCCTGGACAAGATGAAGCTGGGCGGGGAGCAGGACTTCGGCGTGGACATCATCCGCAAGGCCCTGCAGGAGCCGCTGCGGAAGATCGCCTCCAACGCGGGCCTCGAGGGCGCCGTCATCATCAACAAGGTCCGCGAGGGCCAGGGCGCGTTCGGCTACAACGCCCGCACGGACGTGTTCGAGGACCTGGAGAAGGCCGGCGTCATCGACCCCACCAAGGTGGAGCGCACCGCGCTGCAGAACGCCGCCTCCGTCGCCTCGCTGCTGCTGACCACCGAGGCCATGGTCGCCGATCGTCCCAAGAAGAAGGCCAAGGGCGCGGCGGCTGGCGGCGCCCCGGACTACGGCGGCGACGATCTGGAGTACTGAGCTTCAGTGACTTGAGCTGAGCTCCCGGCCCCGGGTGCCTCCCTCGAGGAGGTGCTCGGGGCCGTGGTGTTTCGGGGACTCGGTGGACGCGGAGGGAAGACCCTCACCCCGGCCCTCTCCCAGAGGGAGAGGGAGCGCCCAGGAGGCGGGACAGCTCGTGGCCGAGCTCCCGGGCATCCAGGTCCCGGGGCAGGCACCCGGACGCACCCGCGCGCAGGGCCTCCAGCACCAGCTCCTGCGAGAGGTACCCGGCGAGCACCACGAAGGGGGCTCCCCGGGCCTGCTTCCGCGCCAGGTCCAACGCCTGTTTCCCGTAGGCGCCAGGCAGCTCCCAGCTCACCACCACGGCCGCCGGGGCCTCCGCGGTGGGCTCCGCGGGCGCGCCCGTCAGCACCCGCGCCTCCAGTCCCAGCAGGGCGAGCGCCTCGGTGAGCCGCCGGGCCGCGGCGGGGCTCTCCTCGAAGACGTCCACGCGGCGGCTCGCCGGGGGCTGTGCCCGCCGGGGGGGCGCGGCTTGCGTGAGGGCCTCGCGCAGCTTCGTGCGCACCTCGCGGATGTCGTCGAAGGGCTTGAGCAGGTAGTCCAGCAGCCCCAGCTCCATGGCCTGCTGCGCCGTCACCAGCGAGGGGTAGCCCGTCATCAGGATGACGCGCGAGTGGGGATCCAACCGGCGCGCCTGCTGCGCCAGCTCCAGGCCCGAGAGGCCCGGCAGGTTCTTGTCCGTGACGATGAGGTCCACCGCTCCCCGCTTCAGCTGCTCGAGCGCGTCCTCGGCGGTGGCGGCCTCGAGCACCTCGCACTCCCGGCCCATCAGGTCCTTGAAGACGCTGCGGATGATCTCCTCGTCATCCACCACCAGCAGGCGGCGGCGCGCGGGGGCCTGCGTGGGCGCGGGGGCGCCCGGGGCAGGGCAGGGGGAGGCCACCGGGAGCGAGCCCGGGGCGGGGAAGAGGACGCGGAAGACGGTGGTGGGCGGAGGTTGAGCCGCCAGCACCGAGGAGGGGACGAGCTCCAGCCGCGCATGGTGCTCCTGCGCGATGCGCCGGCACACCGCGAGCCCCAGCCCGGTGCCGCGCTTGTTGCCCGTCACATAGGGCTCGAAGAGGCGGTGGCGCACGGCCTCGGAGACGCCCGGGCCCCAGTCCGCCACGTACATCACCGGCGACGTTCCCTCGCGCCCCAGCACCACCTTCACGCGCCCCGGCCCCGACACCGCGTCGCGCGCGTTGTTGAGCAGGTTGAGGGTGAGCTGCTCCAGCAGCCGGCCATTGCCCTGGACGGTCAGGTCCTCGGGCGCCTCCACCTGGAGCGTGACGCGGGCGGAGTCCGGGTTGAGGCCGAAGGCGCGCGTCGCCGCCTGCACGTGCGTCACCAGCGACACGGCCTGCTGCGGCGCGGGGCGCTCGCTGGCCAGCCGGGTGAAGTCGGAGATGATCTGCTCCATCCGCTCCACCTGGGCCAGCATCTGCTTCAGGGGGCCGCGCGTGCCGATCTCCTCGGACAGCATCTGGGTATAGGCCTTCACCCCCAACAGCGGCTGGCGGAGCTCGTGGAGCACTTCGGCCGCGAGCTGGGTGGAGACCGTGCTGGTGCGTTGCAGCTCCGCGGCGGCGGCCTTCGCCGCCGGCAGATCTCCCGCCTCCAGGGCCTGCAGCAGGTGCGCGAGCGGGACCGGGATGTCCATGGTTCATCAGCATGGCCGAGCCACCCGCCCGGCCGCAACGCGAGCCGCTGGAATCCGTTGACCAGCGGCCCCTGGCGCACGGATGCTGCTGGCGCCACACCTTCCGCTCATACTCACCGTATGTGCCCGGGGAGTCCTTCATGCCGCAGACCAATCCCTTCCACGCGATGGTGCCCAGGAAGTTGACGGACTCGGAGCTGGCCCGCGCCATCCGCCTGGACATGGAGGCGGAGCTGGACGCCATCAACCTCTACGCCGCCCACATCGACGCCACGGACAACGAGGACGCCAAGGCCATCCTCCGTCACGTCATGGACGAGGAGCGCGAGCACGCCGCGCTCTTCTGGGAGCTGATCGCCCGCCTGGATCCCGCCCAGGCCGAGCACATCAAGGTGATGTCGGAAAAGTACCGGCTCATCGTCTCCGGCGCCTCGCACGAGGCGGTGGAGTCCGCGGGCGAGGGGGGGGGCGGGGGCTCCGCCGCGCCCGAGCCCGGCCTGGACAAGCGGCTGACGGTGGGCTCGCTGCGGCGCTGAGCCCGGCTCAGCTTCCGGTGGGCTGGCTGTGGCGGGCCTGGGGCGTGGCCTCCAAGTCGCGGGCCGCCATGTAGACGACGTTGCGGCTGCCCTTCTTGCCCCGGTACATGGCGCGATCCGCCAGGTCCAACAGCGTGGCCTTGTCCTGCGCGTGCTCGGGGAAGCTGGCCATGCCGATGCAGGTGGAGAGCGCCAACGAGTGGCCCTCGCGCGCGAGGAAGCGGTGGTTCTCCACGGTGCGCCGGATGCGCTCGGCCACCTTCAGCGCCCCGCCCGAGTCGGTACCCCGCAGCAGCACCACGTACTCGTCGCCGCCGTAGCGCACCGCCACGTCCCTGTCTCTCACGCACCCCTTGAGCACCCGCGCCATCTCCACCAGCAACTGCGAGCCCACCAGGTGCCCGTGGGTGTCGTTGACGCTCTTGAAGTAGTCCAGGTCCAGGAAGAGGAGGCTGAAGACGCCCTGGGTCTGCTGGGCGCTCTTCACCTCGCGGTCCAGCACCAGGTGCAGGTAGCGCGTGTTGAAGAGGTGGGTGAGGTCGTCCAGGTAGGCCAGGTCCTCCACCTCGGCGATGCGGCCCAGGTTGCGCAGGGCGAGCGCCAGACAGCGGGCGAGGAAGCCCGTGGCCTCGGCGATGCCCTCGGGCGGAGAGCCGGGGTAGAGGAGGACGGCATGGCCGAGCAGATCCTCCCCCTCGATGGCGGGCACGGCGAGGGCGCGCGGCCAGAGGCCCGGCAGCCCCTCCAGCACCCGCACCTCCCGGGACGTGCCCAGCCGCGGCGCCACGGAGGTGATGAGGGTGGCCTCCTGCGTCTGACTGCTCAGCCCCTGGGTGCCCAGCAGCCGCGTCCGGCCGCTGCCATCACACTGGAACAGCAGGGCGGCGCCGGCCGAGGCCCTGGAGAGGAAGGCGGCGCAGGCGGTCTCCGTCAGCCGGGCCCGGTCGAGCGTGGTGGAGATGCGCTGTCCCGTTTCCAACAGGGAGACGTACCGGCGCAGCGCCGCGTTCTCCGTCAGCAGCTCGCGCGTGGCGAGCGCCCGGTTCACGGCGTGCTGGAGCACCTCGGGCGCCACCGGCTTGACGAGGTACTCGGAGGCCCCGCTCTTGATCGCGCGCACCGCCGGATCCACCTTGTCCAGGCCGGTGATGACGATCACCTCGATGCCCGGGTAGTGCTCCTTGGTGTGGCGCAGCACCTCCATCCCGTCCCCGGTGGGGAGGATGAGGTCCGTCACCACCACGTCGTAGGGGGCCTGGGCCAGCGCCTCCTTGACCTCCTGGACGCTGGCCACGGCGGTGACGTCGTGGCCCACCCCACGCAGGTAGTCGCCGTACAGGGCCCGGGCGATTTTTTCGTCATCCACGAGGAGGAGGCGCGCCATCTCACCGAAGGGCTTACCACCCCGGCTCCGGGGCTGCTAGCCTGCCTCCGTGCCTCCCTACGAAAGCGGACGCCGGCTCTGTCTCCTGATGGAAGCGGGCGACACCCGCTTCTCCGTCGAGGCCACCTCCGTCATGGAGGTCGCCGCGCCGGGACCCGATGAGACCAGTCTGCGCGGTGTGCTCGAGGTGAAGGACTTGTCCGTGCTGCTCGGCGGCGAGCCGGAGCAGACCCCGGGCATGGTCGTGGTCTTCGACGTCAGCCCCACGCTGGCCGTCCGCGTCCGCTCCATCGTCGAGGTGACGGACGTGGCCCCGGCTCCCCACTTCCTGCTGCCCACGGGCCTGGGCGGCACGCTGGCCGCGCTCAGCCGCAGCGCCGTGCTCCACAAGGAGCGGCTCTACCTGGAGATCAACGCCGAGGCGCTCCCCCACGAGCCCGGCACCGTGCGCCCCCCTCCGCAGCTCCCCGTACGGCTCACCGAGTTGGCGCCTGAACGCTCGCTCGTCTTCGAGTCGCAGGGGCGTTTGTTTGGTGTCCCACTGTCCTGGGTGTCCCAGGTGGTGATGCGCGGGCCCGCCTTCAGCGCGCTGCCGGGGCGGAGTGGGGCGGTCGCGGGCGTCATGCCCCATGGCCAGGCGCTCTGGCCCCTGTACTCGGCGCCGGCGCTGCTGGGAGGCCCCTCCCGGGCGGAGGACTTCCTGGTGCTGGCCGAGCTGGAGGGCCGGAGCCTGGGGCTGTGCGCCTCGCGCGTGCTGGGCGTCCACCCCCGCTTCGAGCCCGCAGGGGAGCCGGGGGAGTTCACCGCGCCCGGCGTGCCCGGCCCCGTGCTCTTTCTGGACCTGCGGCGCATGTTTTCTTGAGCAGCCGCTTGTTTTCTTGAAGGCCCGGGTGCCCAACCGTAAGCTGCCCGGCTTGACAGTGGGACGCATCGTCCCGATTTCTCACCGAATTCCAGGGGGTTTGGACCCCCGAGGCCCGAACCGATGCCCAAGAATCTGCTGGTCGCCGATGACTCGCTCACCATCCGCAAGGTGATCGGGATGATCTTCGCGACCGAGGACTTTCAGGTCACCGCGGTCGACAACGGGCTGGACGCCATCACCCGGTCGCGCGAGCTGCGTCCGGACGTGGTGCTCGCGGATGTGATGATGCCGGGCAAGAACGGCTACGAGGTCTGCGAGGCACTCAAGAACGATCCGGCCACGCAGAGCATCCCCGTGCTGTTGCTGGCCGGTACCTTCGAGGCCTTCGACGAGGCCCGTGCGCGTGCGGCCAGGGCGGACGACCACATCACCAAGCCCTTCGAGAGCCAGGTGCTGCTCGACAAGGTGAAGACGCTGGTGGGGCAGAAGTCCAACACCATGCCCGCCTCCGCCGCCACCCAGGTCATCTCCAGTGGCCCCACCGCCGCCCCGCAGCCGCAGCGTCCCGCCGGTCCTCCGGGCCCTGGCGTGCCGCGTCCTCCGGGGCCGGGCATGCCGGGTCCGGGTGTGCCCCCGGGGCCGGGTGCTCCGGGCATGGCGCGTCCTCCGGGGCCGGGCATGCCGCCGGGGCCGGGTCCTCGTCCGGGAATGCCGGGGCCGGGCATGCCGCCGGGTCCAGGCGCTCCGGGCATGGCGCGTCCTCCGGGGCCGGGCATGCCGCCGGGGCCGGGTCCTCGTCCGGGGATGCCGGGGCCGGGCATGCCGCCGGGGCCGGGCGCTCCGGGCATGGCGCGTCCTCCGGGGCCGGGCATGCCGCCGGGTCCGGGTCCTCGTCCGGGGATGCCGGGACCGGGCATGCCGCCGGGTCCGGGTGCTCCGGGCATGGCGCGTCCTCCGGGACCGGGCATGCCGCCGGGTCCGGGCGCTCCGGGCATGCCGCGTCCGGGAATGCCGGGGCCTGGGGCCTCTCCCACCGCGGGCATGCCGACGGGCGGTCTGCCTCGTCCTCCGGGTGCCACGGCGCTGCCCACGGCGGCGCCTCCCGCCGCGGGCCGCGGCAGGGATCCGTTCGGTCTGGGTGCCCCCGCGGCCCAGCCCGCTCCCATCGAGGAGCCGGCCGAGGCCAGTGGCCTGGAGGAGCTCTCGCTCGATGAGCCCGAGCCCATCGCTCCGGCGCCGGCCCGCACTCCGGCGCCCGTCGCGGAGGCCCGGCACGCTCCCGCCGCCGATGGTGGCGAGGCCCTGCTGCGCGAGGCCCTCTCCAAGGCCTCCCGCGAGGTCATCGAGAAGATCGCCTGGGAGGTCGTTCCCCAGCTGGCCGAGACGATCATCCGCGAGGAGCTGGAGCGGTTGATCAAGGACCGCGAGACGAAGCACTGAGCTCCCATCTTCGTAGCTGCTTTCTCACCCCGACCGGCCCTCGTCGGGCCGGTCCTTCCACCGGCCCGCGTGGGCCGGTTCTCGTTTTCCATGAGCGATACGACCGAACTGCCCAAGGCCTATGACCCGAAGGAGGTCGAGGCTCGCTGGTACGCCTGCTGGATGGAGCGGAACTACTTCCGCGCCGACCCCGCGTCCGACAAGCCCGCCTTCTGCATCGTGCTGCCGCCGCCCAACGTGACGGGCAGCCTCCACCTGGGCCACGCGCTCACCGCCACCATCCAGGACATCCTCATCCGGTGGAAGCGCATGAGCGGCTTCAACGCCCTCTGGGTGCCTGGCACGGACCACGCCGGCATCGCCACGCAGATGGTGGTGGAGCGCGAGCTCAAGGAGAAGGAGAAGAAGTCCCGCCACGACCTGGGCCGCGAGAAGTTCCTCGAGCGCGTCTGGGAGTGGAAGAACAAGTACGGCAACCGCATCCGCGAGCAGCACAAGGTGCTCGGCGCCAGCCTGGACTGGAGCCGCGAGCGCTTCACCATGGATCCGGGTGTCTCGGCCGCGGTGCGCGAGGTCTTCGTCCGCCTGTACGAAGAGGGCCTCATCTACCGCGCCCAGAAGCTCATCAACTGGTGCCCCTCGTGCCACACCGCCCTCAGCGACCTGGAGGTCGAGCACGAGGAGAAGCAGGGCTCGCTCTGGCACATCCAGTACCCGGTGAAGGGCAGCGACCGGAAGCTCACCGTCGCCACCACCCGCCCGGAGACGATGCTCGGCGACACCGCCGTGGCCATCCACCCCGACGACGAGCGCTACCAGGGGCTCGCCGGCCAGTTCGTGGTGCTGCCGCTCACCGGCCGCGAAATCCCCATCATCGCCGACGCCGAGCTGGTGGATCCGGCCTTCGGCACCGGCGTGGTGAAGGTGACGCCCGCCCATGACTTCAACGACTACCAGACGGGCCTGCGGCACCACCTGCCCATGCTCAACGTCCTGGACGAGGCCGCGCGCATCAACAAGGAGGGCGGTGCGTACGCGGGCCTGGAGCGCTTCGCCGCGCGCAAGAAGATCCTCGAGGACCTCACCGCCCAGGGCCTGCTGGAGAAGGAGGAGCCGCACAAGCTGTCCGTGGGCGGCTGCCAGCGCTGCGCCACCGTGGTGGAGCCGCGCCTGTCTCCGCAGTGGTTCGTGAAGATCGAGCCGCTCGCCAGGCCCGCCATCGAGGCGGTGGAGCAGGGCCGCACGAAGATCATCCCGGAGTCGTGGACGAACACGTACTTCCACTGGATGCGCAACATCCACGACTGGACCATCAGCCGCCAGCTGTGGTGGGGCCACCAGATTCCGGCCTGGTACTGCGCCGAGTGCAGCCCGCGCCTGGAGGCCACCGGCGGCATCGACTACTCGCGCGCCGAGCCCCACGTCTCACGCACCGCGCCGGAGGCGTGCCCCAAGTGCGGCGGCTCTCGCCTGGAGCAGGACCCGGACGTGCTCGACACGTGGTTCTCCTCGGGCCTGTGGCCCTTCAGCACCCTGGGCTGGCCCGAGCAGACCCCCGAGCTGAAGGCCTACTACCCCAACTCCGTCATGGAGACGGGCCACGACATCCTCTTCTTCTGGGTCGCCCGGATGATGATGTTCGGCCTGCACTTCATGAAGGACGTGCCCTTCCGCACCGTGTACCTGCACGCGATGGTGCGCGACGAGAAGGGCGAGAAGATGTCCAAGACGAAGGGGAACGTGATCGATCCCCTCGACATCGTCCTGGGCGCTCCGGCCGATCAGCTCAACAAGAACCTGCGCAACAAGTTCCCCCAGGGCATGCCCGCCCACGGCGCGGACGCGCTGCGCTTCACCCTGGCCTCGCTCACCCAGCAGGGCCGCGACATCAAGCTCTCGCTGGATCGCGTGGCCGGCTACAAGGCCTTCGCCAACAAGCTGTGGAACGCCAGCCGCTTCGCCCTGATGAACATGGGCGACTTCAAGCTCGAGAACGAGAGGCGCATCACCGATCGCGAGCTCACCCTGGCGGACCGGTGGATCATCTCCCGGCTGCAGCGCGCCACCACGGAGACCCGCACCGCGCTCGAGGCCTACAACTTCGGCGAGGCCGCCTCCACCCTCTACCAGTTCCTCTGGGCCGAGTTCTGTGACTGGTACATCGAGCTGGCCAAGGGCGCGCTCTACGGTGAGGACGCCAAGGCCAAGGACAACACCCGCGCGGTGCTCGTCTTCTGCCTGGACCGCATCCTCCGGCTGCTCCACCCCTTCATGCCCTTCATCACCGAGGAGATCTGGCAGAAGCTGCCGATGGAGCGGGAGACCGACTCCCTCATGATCGCCTCGTACCCCGAGCCGGATGCGCAGCTCGTGGACGCCGCCGCCGAGGAGCAGATGGGCCCGGTCATCGCCGCCATCGAGGGCCTGCGCAACATCCGCGGCGAGAGCAACCTGCCGCCCTCGGCCCGCATCACCGCGTACGTGCAGAGCGCGGATGCGCGCACCCGCGAGCTGCTCGAGCGCTCGCGCGGCTACCTGATGCCCCTGGCCGGCCTGGGCGAGCTGCGGATTTCCGCTCCGGGACCCAAGCCCGCGCAGTCCGCGGCCTTCGTGGGCCCGCGGATGGAGGTCTTCGTCCCGCTCGCCGGCCTCATCGACGTGGATGCCGAGCGCGAGCGCCTCACCAAGGAGATCTCCCGCTCCGAGCAGGAACTGGGCGGCATCCAGCGCAAGCTGGACAACCCCAACTTCGTCGCCAAGGCGCCTCCGGACGTGGTGGAGAAGGACAAGGCCCGCGTCGAGGAGCTCACGGCGCGCATCTCCAAGCTGCAGGACAGCCTGAAGCGGCTCGCTCCCGACACGAGCACGCCCGCCGAGGCCGAGACGCCGGCTCCCGAGCCCAGCGCCAGCAAGGCGGACGCAGAGGGTGAGGTCGTCAAGGCCGAGGCGGGTGCCGTCGAGGCCGAGGCCGTGGAGACCGAAGCGGGTGCCGTCGAGACGACGACCGTCGTGGACGAGGACGACGAGGAGTTCGAGGCCATCGACGAGGAGTTCGACGAGGACGACGGGGACGGCCACGCGATCGGAGAGGCGGAAGCCGGAGAGGCTCCGGCCAGGGCCGAGCGCAAGGGCGACACCGCCCAGGGCGAGGTGAAGGCCAAGGTCGCCCCCGAGGCCTCGCCCGTCAGGGCTTCGGCGGAGAAGAAGGCCCCCGCCAAGAAGGCGGCTCCGGTCCCGAAGCCGACCCCAGCCCCGGCCCCAAAGCCGACTCCGGCCCCGAAGCCGAAGCCGACTCCGACCCCGAAGCCGACTCCAACCCCGACTCCGAAGCCGACTCCGGCCCCGAAGCCGGCTCCGCCTCCGAAGCCGGCACAGAAGGCGGCGGCCAAGAAGGCGGCCCCCGTGAAGAAGGCGGCGGCCAAGAAGGCTCCAGCCAAGAAGGCGGCTCCTGTGAAGAAGGCAGCAGCCAAGAAGGCGGCCCCCGTGAAGAAGGCGGCGGCCAAGAAGGCGGCTCCGGTGAAGAAGGCCGCGGCCAAGAAGGCTCCAGCCAAGAAGGCTCCGGCCAAGAAGGCTGTTGCCAGCAAGGCACCGGCGAAGAAGGCCGCGGCCAAGAAGGCTCCGGCCAAGGCCCGGCGCTGACCTCGATCGGAGACGCGACTCACATGGATGCCTTCCTGGATCGCCTCATCTCGCTCGCCCTGGAGGAAGACCTCGGGGCGGCGGGCGACATCACCACCGAAGCCCTCGTCCCCGCGGACGCCATGGGCTCCGCCGAGCTCATCGCCAAGGAGCGGCTCGTGCTCGCCGGGCTGGACACCTTCGCCCGCGTCTTCGTGCGCGTGGATCCCGACGTCAAGGTCGAGCTCCTCGCGCGCGACGGACAGGAGGTGCAACCCAAGGCCCTCGTGGCCCGGGTTCACGGCCGCATGCGTGCGCTCCTCACCGCCGAGCGCACCGCCCTCAACATCGTCCAGCGCACCTCGGGCATGGCCACCATGGCCCAGCAGGTCATGGCCGCGGTGCGCGGCACCAAGCTGCGCATCCTCGACACGCGGAAGACCGCCCCCGGCATGCGCTCGCTGTCCAAGCAGGCCGTGAAGGCCGGTGGTGCCTTCAACCACCGCTTCGGCCTCTTCGATGGCGTCCTCATCAAGGACAACCACATCGCGGCCGTGGGCGGCTCCGTCCGCGAGGCGCTCCGCCGCGCCCGCACCAACGCGCCTCAACTGGTGAAGATCGAAATCGAGGTCACCCACCTCGATCAGCTCGCCGAGGCGCTGGAGGAGGGTGCGGACGTGGTGATGCTCGACAACATGGACGACGAGCAGATCCGCCGCGCCGTGGAGCTCACGGCCGGCCGCATCCCGCTCGAGGTCTCCGGCGGCATCACCCTGGAGCGCCTGCCTCGTCTGGCGAAGCTCGGCGTGGACTTCGTGTCCATGGGCGCGCTCACCCACTCGGCGCGCGCCATGGACCTCTCCCTGGAGATCGTCCAGGCGCGGTAGGCCGTCCGCTCAGCGGCTGGGGACGAGGGCTTCGTAACGAGGCTCTCCCTCGGCCGACGCGGGGAGGTTCATCTCCAGCGCCGCCGCCACGGTGGGCGCCACGTCCGTGGTGCTGATCTCCCGCGGGTAGATGCCCGGCTTCACTCCCTTGCCCGCCAGCACGAGGGGCACGAGCTGATCGTACGCGTACGGGGTGCCGTGGTTGGTGCCGACGGACTCGGCGCTGATGACGTGGAAGGGCTTCACCACGTACAGCACGTCGCCACTGCGCCCCGGGTAGTAGCCCTTGCGCAGGGGCTCCACCCACCCCGCCACGTCCGGCGTCGTGTAGAGGTCGTCGCTCGCCACCGCCAGCGTGATGGCCGGCTGCTTCGCCAGCCAGGCCGCCGCGGCCCGCCGCACCGCCGCCCCGTCCACCTTGCCTCCTTCCAGCGTCTTGCCGCCCAGGTACACGTCCAGCTCCTCGACGGTGGCCGTGACGTCTCCGCCGAACCGCGCGCGCAGCGCCTCGGTCAACCCCTTGGAGAGGGCTCGCGGATCCACCCGCTCGGCATCCACGCCCGAGGCCGCCCAGTGCTCGGGCACCGCCGCGCCGCCGTGGTCCGCCGAGAGCACCACCAGGAGGTTGGCCCGCCCGCCCGCGGCGCGCTCGGCCAGGGCCACCAGATCTCCCACCGCCTTGTCCAGCCGGTGCATCGTGTCCTGCATCTCCCACGAGTTGGGGCCGTACTGGTGGAAGACGCGATCCGTGGCGCTGAAGCTCACCGTGAGCACGTCCGGCACCTCGTCCTTGCCCAGGTTCTCGCCCTCGATGGCCGCCCGGGCCGCCTTCACCACCAGGTCCATGGACAGGGGGGAGATGGCGAACGCGGTATAGGACTGGGGGCCAGGGGAGGGGAGGCCGCCGGTGAGGGGATGCGGAAACACACGCCCCAGCCCGTAGTGCTCGCCCTCGTAGGGCCGGTCATCCTCCCCCACGTACGCGGTGCGGGGCAGCAGCGGCTCCCACGTCTTGTTGAACCACGCCTCGGCGGGGTTGGCCGCGTTGAAGGCCTTCAGCCAGCCCGGCAACTCCTTCGTGTACCAGGTGCCCGTGGTGAACTTTCCCACCGTCTCGTCGAACCAGTAGGCCTGGCCGAGCCGGCCCGCCAGCGGGATGGCCGAGCGCGCCTTGCCCGACAACGCGATGACCTTGCCCTGCTCCTGCGTGGACAGCCGCAGCCGGTCCGCGAACGTCTCCGCCATGAGGTTGGCCGGGCTCACGTCCTCCTGGGAGAGGGGCGCCTCCAACACCGGGTGCGCTGGATCCGGGAAGACGCGCTCGGGCTTGCCCGTGGCCCGGTCGATGATCCGATTGTCCACGATGCCGTGGCGCCAGGGGTTGGCCCCGGTGGCCAGGGTGGTATGGCCCGGCGCGGTGCGCGGCTTGGCGTAGCCATAGCGCGCGTACGGGTAGAAGGCCCCCGAGTCGATGAGCTGCCGCAGCCCTCCCTTGAGGCGCGGCTTCGTGCGCAGCAGCAGATCCGAGCCCATCGCATCCACCGTGATGAAGAGCGTCAAACGGGGGGGCGTGGCCAGGGCGGGTAGGGCGGTGAGCAGCAGCAGCGGGAACAGGACACGGAGCATGGATATGGATCCTCCATGCCTCTTGCTCAGAAGCAACCAACTCCCGAGCCCCATGCTTTCCGGGCGCACACTCCCCTGTTACGGTCGCCGCGACTCATGGTCGAAGCACGAATCCGAGTGATCTACGGCGACACGGACCAGATGGGGGTCGTGTATCACGCCAATTATTTCCGCTACTTCGAGTTCGCTCGCAGTGAGTACTTCCGCTCCCGCGGAGGCAGCTACCGCGAGGTGGAGCGCGAGGGGCTCTCCCTGCCCGTGGTGGAGGCCACTGCCTCCTATAAGTCGCCCGCTCGCTACGAGGACATGCTGCTCGTGCGCCCCTGCGTGAGCGAGGTAAAGCGGGTGTCGCTGACGTTCACCTACGAGATCTTCCGCGAGGGGGGCCCGGATACCCCCCTGTGCACCGGGCGCACCGTGCACGCCTGCGTGGGCCGCGATGGCAAGCCCACCCGCCTGCCGGACGCGGTCGTGCGCCTGTTGCACGAATCGCCCTGAGTCCCCACTTCTTCACGTCGTTTCCAAGGAGACACACAATGGATCGCAACCTGGCAATGGAGGCCGTGCGCGTCACCGAGATGGCGGCCATCGCCTCCGCCCGGCTCATGGGCCGCGGCCACAAGAACGAGTCGGATCAGGCCGCCGTGGACGCCATGCGCCGGGCCTTCGACGCCCTGCAGATCCAGGGCACCGTGGTCATCGGCGAGGGCGAGCGCGATGAGGCCCCCATGCTCTACATCGGCGAGAAGGTGGGCCGGCGCAACCCCGAGGATCCCGAGGTGGACATCGCGTTGGATCCGCTCGAGGGCACCAACCTGTGCGCCTACGGCCGTCCGGGCAGCATCTCCGTGGTGGCCATGGCCGGCAAGGGCAAGCTGCTCAACGCGCCGGACACCTACATGGAGAAGATCGTCGTGGGCCCCCGCGCCCGGGGCGCCATCGACCTGCGCCGCAGCCCCACCGAGAACCTCCACGCCATCGCGGAGCGGATGAAGCTCTACGTGTCGGATCTCACCGTGGTCATCCTCGACCGCGAGCGGCACGCGGACCTCATCAAGGAGGTGCGGGCCGCGGGCGCGCGCATCCGCCTCATCGATGACGGAGACGTGGCCGGCGGCATCGCCACCTGCTTCGAGGACACCGGCGTGGACGTGCTGATGGGCATCGGCGGCGCCCCCGAGGGCGTCATCACCGCCGCGGCCATCCGCTCCACGGGCGGCGACATGCAGGGCCGCCTGGTGCCTCGCAACAACGACGAGATCGCCCGCGCCAAACGCATGGGCATCACCGACATCTCGAAGATCTACACGGCCGAGGAGCTGGCGGGCGGCGAGGTGATGTTCGCCGCCTCCGGCGTCACCACCGGCGACTTCCTGCGCGGCGTGCGCTTCTTCGGCAACGGCTGCGAGACGCACTCGGTGGTCATGCGCAGCAAGACCGGAACGGTGCGTTTCATCCAGTCTCGTCACCGCCTGGACAGCAAGCCGGGTTACAACTTCTAGGCAACCCCCATCGAGGAGACCCGCACCATGCCTGGCGCCTCACGGAGCATCGTCGTCAACGCCCCGCCCGAGAAGGTCTACGACATCGTCACCACCTACGACCGCTACCCCGAGTGGCTCGGCGAGGTGAAGAAGATCCGCACCTCGGATCGCAAGGGCGACGAGGTGAAGATCCACTACGAGGTGGACTTCAAGATCAAGACCATCCACTACACCATCCTCGCCCGCGAGGAGCGGCCCAAGCGGATGTCCTGGTCCTTCCTGGAGGGCGAGGTGATGAAGGACAACAAGGGCAGCTGGGTGCTGGAGCCGGAAGGCGAGGGCCGCACCAAGGTCACCTACAGCGTGGATGTGACCGTGGGCCCCCTGGTCCCCAAGTCCATCCTCAACGCCCTGGTGGACCAGTCGCTGCCCAAGATGCTGGATGCCCTCAAGCGCCGGGCCGAGGGCGCCTAGCGGCTTCGACGCTGTGCGGCATATGCCCTCCGGTCCGCCGGAGGGCAGGCGGGTGGACGGCCCGGAGCCCGCAAGAGCCGTCACTCCGGATGTTCCGGTGACTCCGTCCGGTTGGAGCGCTTGCGGGGGGCGCTGGCTCGATTAGAATCGAGTCAACGTTCTCGGCGTCCGGTGGTTCGAGGCCACATCGTTTCCTGGACATTTCCGCCAACTCCAGGTGCCGGGTGGTAGACGGGCAAGCGTACGAGGTTGCTTGCGCGTATTCAGAAGGAACCAGGGTCCTTACTTTGCATCTGAAGTACTCAGAAGCCGATAGGGTGGCAGGAAACCAGGAGCGGGATGGCGGGCGTACATCAGGGTACGTAGGCTGAGTGGAGAAACCGAACCCATGCTCGACGCCTTCATCATCGAGGAAATCAAGCGCCGGGAACGCAACCGGGAAGAGCGGGATCGCCCCGCCCTGGAGATCCCGCTGCCGCTGCCCGAGGATCGTCCCAAGCGCCGGTCCGACGCCGACGACGACGAGAAGCCGCAGCGCGGCGTCATCATCATCGACCTGCTCGGCTGAGCCGGTCCCGCTTGCGTCATTCCGAGGCCCGCGGTGGACGTCCTGTCACGGGGACGGCCCACGCGGGCTTCGTGCTTCCTGGTACCTGTGGCCGCCTCACTCCGGCGCCAGCGGCAGCAGCTGGCGGGGGTGGTAGAGCGAGCCGAGCGGACCCGAGCCGGGCCCCAACGCCTCCAGCACGCCGTGCCGCCACTCGGACGGGATGGCGTCCTCGCCGTGGAATGCACCCAGGAGTGCTCCGGCGACGGCCCCGTTCGCGTCCGCGTCTCCACCCCGGTTGATGACGTCCAGCAGTCCGGTCTCGAAGCTGGGCGCGTGCAGCACCTCCCAGTAGGCCAGCCGGAAGGCCACCCGCACGTGGTCCTGCTTCCGGTGCATGTGCAGGTCCGGCCAGTAGAGCATCGGATCCTCCTGCTGGGCCGCGGCCAGGTCCTCCTTGAGGGCCTGGGTGGCGACCGTGACTTCCTGGACGTAGTCGCCCGCCGAGCGGCCGAGGATCGCACTGCCCACCGTCAGCCCGCTCATGGCGGCGGTGATGAGGTCCTCCTTCTTCAACGGCTCGCCCGCGGTGAGGGCGTGCGCGAGGGAGCCATTGAAGGCGGCGCACGCCAGCTGGCAGCGCGGGTCGAAGTGCGTGAGCGCCGAGTCCGCGAGCGAGGCCTGGACGCGGGCCTGGGTGTCCTCGTGGAAGAAGACGCCGAGGGGCGCGGTGCGCGCCAGGCTGCCGTTGTGGGCCACGCGCCGCATGCCCTTCAGCCACACGCGCCGCCCCGCCGTCGCCTTGGGGAGGCCGGACTCGGCCACTTCCGTCAGCACCTCGGTCATGTACTCGCTCAGGCCGGCGGCGTGCCCCTGCCAGGCGAGGTAACGGCGCAGCTGCTGATCCGCGTCATAGGTGCCCAGCTCGCGCAGGCCCACGCCCAGGCAGCTCGCCATCTGCCCGTTCTCGCCCACCTGGCCCCTGCGCAGCTCGAAGGGGCCACCTCCCTTGAGGGCGCGGTGCGGCCCGTCCGCCAGCTGGGGGAAGGGAGGGGCGGGGAGCAGCCGCGCCTTCAAGGGGACGCCGAGCGCATCTCCCACGGCGAGCCCCAGCAGCGCGCCTCGGCCACGCTGGCTCGGGTAGGGGTCGGGTCCAGGAGTGACGGGTCGGCGTGGAGGCGGCATGCGAGGGGGGGAAGAGCCTTCAGGGGGCCGACAGTGTAGCAGCCCTCCCATCGAGCAAGCTTGCGAGGGCGGGAGCCGTCCTCTAGAACCCCGCGCCATGACCGAGATTGCTCAAATCGTGGCGCGTGAAGTGCTCGACTCCCGCGGCAACCCCACCGTGGAGGCCGAGGTTTTCCTGGCGGGTGGGGCCAAGGGCCGTGCGGCGGTACCCTCCGGTGCTTCCACCGGTGAGCACGAGGCGCTCGAACTGCGGGACGGGGAGAAGGATCGCTACCTGGGCAAGGGCGTGCGCAAGGCCGTCACCCACATCATGGACACCATCGCCCCCGAGCTGGTGGGCATGGACGCGGCGGACCAGTTCGCGGTGGACCAGCAGATGCTGGAGATGGACGGCACGCCCACCAAGAGCAAGCTGGGCGCCAACGCCATCCTCGCGGTGTCCATGGCCACGGCGCGCGCGGCGGCGGATGCCTTCGGCGTTCCCTTCTACCGCTACGTGGGCGGGGCCCAGGCGCGCACCCTGCCGGTGCCGCTGATGAACATCCTCAACGGTGGCGCCCATGCCGACACCCGCGTGGACGTGCAGGAGTTCATGGTGGTGCCCGCGGGCGCTCCCTCGTTCTCCGAGGGCCTGCGCTGGGGCGCCGAGGTCTTCCACGCGCTGAAGAAGATCCTCAAGGGCCGCAAGCTGGCCACCGGCGTGGGTGACGAGGGCGGCTATGCCCCGGACCTGCCGGCCAACGAGGAGGCCCTCAAGCTCATCATGGAGGCCATCTCCGCGGCGGGCTTCAAGGCCGGCGAGCAGATGTTCCTCGCGCTGGACGTGGCCGCCAGCGAGTTCTTCGACAAGGGCTCGAAGAAGTACCGCCTCAAGGGCGAGGGCAAGGAGTTCGACGCCAAGGGCATGATGGACTACTACCAGCAGCTCGTGTCGCGCTACCCCATCGTCTCCATCGAGGACGGCATGGCCGAGGACGACTGGGAGGGCTGGAAGGGCCTCACCGACGCGCTCGGCGAGAAGATCCAGCTGGTGGGCGATGACCTCTTCGTCACCAACGTGGAGCGCCTGGGCCGCGGCATCCAGGGCGGCGTGGCCAACTCCATCCTGGTGAAGGTGAACCAGATCGGCAGCCTCACCGAGACCTTCGACGCGGTGCGCATGGCCCACAAGGCCGGCTACACCTCGGTGATGAGCCACCGCTCGGGCGAGACCGAGGACACCACCATCGCGGACCTGGCCGTGGCGCTCGACTGCGGGCAGATCAAGACGGGCTCGGCGTCGCGCTCGGACCGCGTCGCCAAGTACAACCAGCTGCTGCGCATCGAGCAGGAGCTGGGCGCCGGTGCGCGTTACGCGGGCAAGCGGGCCATCAAGGGCCTGAAGTAAGGAAACGAGAGAGACGTGGCCGACAAGAAACCTCGCATCCTGGTCTCCAACGACGACGGCTACTTCTCCGAGGGCCTGCGCGCCCTGGCGGACGCGGTGAGCCCGCTGGGGGAGGTGTGGGTGGTGGCACCGGACCGCGAGCAGAGCGCGGCCTCGCACTCCATCTCCCTCAACCGCCCCCTGCGCATCACCGAGGTCCGGGAGCGCTGGTTCGCCGTGGATGGCACCCCGGCGGACAGCGCTTATCTGGCGATCCATCACCTCCTGAAGGATGATCGCCCGCGGATCATGGTGTCCGGCATCAACCACGGGGCCAACCTGGCCGACGACGTCAACTACTCGGGAACGGTGGCGGCTGCCCGGGAGGCGGCGCTGCTGGGCATCCCGTCCATCGCCTTCAGCCTGGTGTCGCGTGCGCCGTTCGACTTCCAGCACGGGGCGCGTTTCGCCCGCTCGCTGGTGGCGGCGGCGCTCGCCCAGCCCAAGCTGCCGGCCCGGATGCTGCTCAGCGTCAACATCCCCCGGGGCGAGCCCAAGGGCTACGCCATCACCCGCCTGGGCCGTCACTCGTACGGCTACGACGTGGTGGAGAAGGAAGACCCGCGCGGCCGCAAGTACTACTGGATCGGCGGCAGCACCTACGAGCACGAGGACATCCCCGGCAGCGATTGCAATGCCGTGCACGATGATCGCCGCATCTCGGTGACGCCCCTCAACTTCGAGCTGACCGACACCCAGTCCCTGGCGGCGTTGTCGGGTTGGACCCTCGAGGGATTCAGCAAGGGAGGGGACTGAGGTTGGCGGTGGTGGGCGCCAGCCCGGCGCGGGCAGCGGGGTTGCTGCTGCTCGCGCTGCTCGCCACCACCGGCTGCGCGGTAGCGCAGGGCGTCACCCGTCCTCCCGTTGTGGCTGATTCCACTCCCGCGCCTGTCTCCGAGTCTCCCCCCGTGGAGCTCGGAGAGTTGCGCGAGCCCCACCCGGAGCCGGAGCTCGTCTCCGTCCGGCATACCGTGGCCCCGGGCGAGACGATGTACCGCATCTCCCGCACCTACGGCATCACCGTGGAGGAGCTGTCCGAGGCCAACGGCATCTCCGATCCGCGCACCCTCGCCGTGGGCCAGGAGCTGATCATCCCCGGCTTCGAGAAGCCGGTGCGGGTGGCCACCGAGTCCTCTCCCACGCCGGAACCCGAGCGGGAGCGGCCGGGGCCGGGCTCGAAGCCTCCCGCGTCCGAGCGTCCGCCCAGGCCTCCCGTCGTCGTCACGGCACCGTCACGTCAGACGCCCCGGCCCACGACGCCTCCAGCGTCTTCCCGCCCCGTGCCGGAGACGAAGGGCATGTTGGACTGGCCCCTGCGCGGGGTGCTGTACGCCCGCTTCGGGAAGAAGGGCCGCGAGCCGCATGATGGCATCGACCTGGCGGCGCCCGCGGGCACGCCGGTGAAGACCGCCCAGGAAGGCTCCGTGCTGTACGCGGGCGAGCAACGCGGCTACGGGCTCATCGTCATCATCCAGCACTCGGAACACCTCATCACGCTCTACGCGCACAACCGCGACCTGCGCGTGCGCACCGGCCAGAAGGTGCGGCGCGGCCAGGTCATCGCCACCGTGGGCGAGTCCGGCAAGACGAGCGGCCCGCAGCTCCACCTGGAGGTGCGTGTCGGCGGCAAGCCGGTGGATCCGCTCGACTATCTGGGCCCGCTGCCAGCGTCGTGACGCTCCCGGGACGCTCCCGGTTGCCGGACGGGTGGACTCCCGTGGTAGGGGATCGCCCATGAGCCTGCTCCACGCCGCGAAGATCGCCCTCGGTTCCCTGGTCAAGGCGCCCCATCCGCCGGCCCCTCCGCGGTCCGGTCTGGCGCCCCTGCCTCCCACGCGGCAGGTGCTGCCGTCCGGCTTCCTGCTGGGCGCCGCCACCGCCAGCCACCAGGTGGAGGGGGGCAACGACAACGACTGGTCCGAGTGGGAGAAGGGCTCGTACCCGGACGGCAAGCCCCACATCAAGCACCGGGACGTGTCCGGGGCGGCGTGTGACTCGTGGAACCGCTTCTCCAGCGACGTGGCGCTGCTGCGCGAGCTGGGGGCCAATGCCTACCGGCTGTCCGTGGAGTGGAGCCGGCTCGAGCCCGAGGAGGGCTCGTGGAACGAGGCGGCGGCGGACCGGTACCTGGAGTGGATGCGGATGCTGCGCGCCCAGGGGATTCAACCCATGGTGACGCTCAGCCACTTCACCCTGCCGCGCTGGGTGGCCGCCCAGGGCGGGTGGGCCAATGAGAAGACGGTGGAGTGGATCGCCGCCTACACCCGCCGGGTGGCCCGCAAGCTGGGCTCCGAGGTGGACCTGTGGTGCACCCTCAACGAGCCCAACGTGCTGATGGCGTTCGGCTACATGAAGGGCGAGTGGCCGCCGGGGTTGAAGGACGGGAAGCTCGGGCTGCAGGTGCTGGCGCGGCAGATCCGCGCCCACGCCCGCATGGCGCGCGAGCTGCGCGAGCACGACACGGTGGACGCGGATGGAGACGGCCACGCCACGCGGGTGGGCATCGCGCACCACGTGCGCATCTTCCAGCCGGCCACGCGCTCGCCCATGGATCGGGTGATGGCGGGCTTCACGGATCGCCTCTTCAATCAGCTGCTGGTGGATGTGAACCGCACCGGCCGCATCCAGATGTCCGTGCCGGGCATGGCGGACATGGACGAGGCGGTGCCGGACCTGAAGGGCTCGTACGACTACCTGGGGCTCAACTACTACTCGCGGGACATGGTGCGCGCGGACTTCAGCAGCCCCACGCTGTCGCGCCAGTACGTGGCCGAGGGCCGGCCGGTGAACGACCTGGGCTGGGACATCTACCCCGAGGGCCTCTACCAGGCGCTGAAGCGCTACGGGCGGGCGGGCCTTCCCATCTACATCACCGAGAACGGCATGGCGGACGGGAAGGGGGAGCGCCGGCCCGGCTTCCTGCGCGAGCACTTCGAGGCGCTGGTGCGCGCGGCCCACGAGGGCGTGGACGTGCGCGGCTACTTCCACTGGTCCCTCATGGACAACTTCGAGTGGGCGGAGGGCTACGAGCCGCGCTTCGGCCTGTTCCGGGTGGACTACGGCAGTCCGGACAGGAGGCGGGTGCCGACTCCGGCGGTGGCCACCTTCCAGGAGCTGGCGCGCGGCCTGGGACTCAGCCCCCAGGCGCGCACGGACGACGCGGCCTAGAAGACGAAGTCCTGCTGGAAGGCGAAGCCCACGCCCACGAAGGGGATGGCCTGGGACGTCTCCTGGCCGGCGCGGTAGC
This sequence comes from Archangium sp., assembly GCF_057119385.1. Classification (NCBI taxonomy): domain Bacteria; kingdom Pseudomonadati; phylum Myxococcota; class Myxococcia; order Myxococcales; family Archangiaceae; genus Archangium; species Archangium sp. The sequence goes on from NZ_DBNGVP010000133.1 coordinate 26,379, forward strand.
GGTGGCGCACGTGCCACGCCGCCGTGAGGAAGGCGGTGGGGTGGTTGAAGGAGGAGTAGCCTCCATCCTTGAAGGTGTAGGCCACGAGCGCGCCCAGCCGCATGTTGGCGTTGTTCGCGGCCTTCACGTCCTCGCCGGGCCGGAAGTTCTCCTCGTCGTAGAAGGGCAGGAGGTAGCGGAAGGTGGCGCCCAACGTCAGCGGGCCGGCGAAGTAGACGAGGTTGACCTCTTCCGTGAGCACCAGGCCGCGGCCGGGGAGCAGGGTGTCCGGGCCGGCGTCGTACCAGAGCGTGTCATCCCCCCGCAGGCGCATGTTGAAGTAGTCGAGGGTGACGACGTTCTGGAGGGCGACGGGCCCGACCTGGGCCTGCAAGGTCGGCTGCAGCATGGCGTGCCAGCCGAGGGTGCCGTAGGTCCGTTGGGAGGCGGTGTTCGCGCGCTGCACCGCGTCGGAGTACTCGTCCAGCGGGGAGCGGAAGGACTGGAGCATGCCGGCGGTGCCGAAGAAACCGTAGGCATCCACCAGGGCCTTGAGGTTGAAGACGGCGATGGGCTGCCAATTCACCAGGGGCCCCACCGCCGTGTAGCAGGGGTTGATGCGCACCTGTCCGCCCAGTCCCACGAAGGTGTCGCGCCAGAGGATGTCCTCGCTCTGACCCAGACGCCGCGTGTCGCTGATGCGCACCTTGTACTCGGCCACCGTCGGATTGACGCCCCCGCCCACGAAGTGATCGAAGTTGAGGCGCCGCGCGGGCATGCCGGTCAGCGGAGGCGTGGCGCGAGGAACCTCGGGGGTATCCCCGGTGGGTCCCTCGGCCAGCGAGTTGGAACCCAGGAGCAGGAGACCGCACAACAGGGTACGGGCAGAGGCGGAGGAAGGCATGGGGCCCTCTTTCCTTCGTGGGGGGCTCCGGGGCATCGTGTGGACCGAAACGCGCCGGGGCCAGAATGGGGGCCCCATGCTACATCAGGAATGAGGCGACCTTGGAAGTCACGGCCGCGGTGCTACCCCACGAGTCCAAACGGTTGGGCACGCTGGAGCAGCTCTATCTGACGTTCTTCTGGTTCTCCAGCAACGTGCACTGGGGCGCCATCCTCACCATCCTGGTGCAGTCCCAGGTGCTCGTCATGGTGGGGGACGAGTCCAAGGGGGCCGGGGTGGGCACGGCGATCGCCATCGGCTCCCTCACCGGCATCCTCGTGCCGCCCCTGCTGGGCACCTGGAGTGATCGCGTCAGGCTGCGCATGGGGCGGCGGCGGCCCTTCATGCTGGTGGGCACGGCGCTCAACCTGGTGGCGCTGGTGGGCATGGCCACCTTCCCCTTCCTCAAGACGGACAGCCTGTGGGGCTTCACCGGCGCGTACTGGTTGTACGTGGGGGCCTACCTCATGGCCAACTTCGCCAACAACGTCGCCACGGCCCCCTACACGGCCCTCATGCCGGACGTGGTGCACCCGGAGCAGCGCGGCTCCGTGGCCGGGTGGTACGGGTTGATGACGCTGCTCGGCAATGGCGTGGGCATGGGCCTCGCGAGCTCCATGGTGAGCCAGCAGGCCTCCCTGGGCGAGTTCCAGGGGCAGATCTACCGCGTCTACCTGCTCATCGGCCTCATCCTGGTGGTGGGCGTGCTCGTCACCGTGCTCGGCACGCGCGAGCAGCCGCTCACCACCGAGCCCAAGCCCTTCGACTGGGGCTCGTTCCTGCGGGGCTTCGTGGCGCCGTTCCGCTCGCTGGACTTCCGCTGGGTGTTCCTCACCCGGATGTTGATGTCCATGGGTGTGTTCAGCGTCCAGAGCTTCCTCATGTTCTATCTGCGGGACGTGGTGAAGGACTTCTCGGTGTTCGGCCGTCCGCTGGCCACGACGCCGGAGCTGGCCGTGCTGGGCGTGTTGGGCCTGCTGCTCCTGCTGGCCCTGCCCAGCACGGTGATCGCCGGAAAGCTCTCGGACCGGTATGGGCGCAAGCGCGTGGTCTACGTCGCCGGAGGCATCCAGGCGGTGGTGGCCGCGGGCTTCATCGTCACCGACAACTACCTGGCGGCACTCTTCATCGGCGCCCTGTTCGGCGTCGGCTACGGGGCCTACGAGAGCGTCAACTGGGCGCTGGCCACGGACGTGCTGCCGGACATGGACGACGCGGCGAAGGACATGGGCATCTGGCACATGGCGCTGACGGTGCCGCAGTTCCTGGCCACCCCCGTGGCCGGGTGGCTGCTGGACACCTTCAATGCCTTCGGCAAGCAGGGCGGCCGGTCCACGCTGGGCTACACCGTCATCTTCGCCATCGCCATCGTCTACTTCGCACTGGGCACCGTGTTCGTGGCCCGGGTGAAGAAGGCCCGCTGAGCGACGCTGGCACACCGGGCGGGCAGGTGGGCCCATGCCGGGCCCGCTTCTCGCCGCCCCGGGTGGGCCGTCTGGTACTAGAGTGGCGCCCCGTGAGTCGCCTTCCGCCACTCCTGCTCGTCCTCCTGCTCGGCACGGCCGCCGGCGCGCAGCCCTCCTCCTCGGAGCCGGAGGCCGCGCCGCCCGCCGCGGAGCCGTCTCCCGAGGCCCCGGAGCCGGCTCCCGTCCTCACCGTCATCCTCCTGCCCCTGGAGAGCAACGCGGATGCCCGGGAGCAGGCCGCGGGTGTGACGTCGCTCCTCGTGAGCCGGCTCGCCGAGTCTTCCCGCCTCGCGGTCTCCACCGCGTCGGATCAAGAGGCCGTCCGCCTCGCGGGCGTCTGCGCCGCGGGCCCGTGTCCCGAGGCCGCTCCCGGCACTCCCGGCTCCAGCAAGGCGCGCTACGTCGTCACCGGCCGGCTCGATGGTTTTGGCTCCCGCTACCTGCTCACCACCCACGTCGTGGACTCGGAGGGTGGACGCGTCCTGGGCCGGCCTCGCATCGAGGTGGCCGCGCGGGAGGCCCTGCCTCGCGCCGCTGTGTCGGTCGCGGATCAACTGCTCGCTACGCTCATCCCGGAGCCCACGGAGCGCGCGATCGTGAAGGCGCCCACCGTCACGAAGGTCCCCGGAGTGGGCTCGTTGCTCGTCGGCGTGCGGTTCAACAACAGCCTCATCTCCAACCTCTCCACCTTCAACCCCGGTGGTGACGTGGAGCTCGGCTTCCAGTTCCATCCCGAGTGGATCGTCTTCGGGCAGGTGGGCCTCACCTACGTGACGGCCCAGGAGGCGGGGCGCAAGGGCGGCCTCAACGTGCTGCCCAGCGTGCTCGGCCTGCGCCACTACCACAACGTCGAGCGCGCCTTCCGCCCGTACTGGGGACTGGGTCTCGGCGTGCAGCTGTCCTTCGGCGAATTCGGCATCTTCCGGCAGACCGGCCCGCTTCCCACCGTCATCGGCTTCTTCGGCTGCGAGTACCTCATCGCCGGCCATCTCGGCATCCAACTCGAGGCCTCCACCAACCTCGCCCAGGCCACGCTCGGTCTCTCCGATGGGGGACTGGGCAGTGGCCTCAACCTCGAACTCAACGCCGGCATCGCCTGGCACTTCTGAGCCCGGAGCTCCCCGCATGCACCCTCGCTGGCGTGTCCTCTCCCTGCTTGCCCTCCTCGCCGCTGGTTGCGAGGACCGTCCCTCACAGCCCTCTCCCAAGGAGCAGGCCGAGGGCTACTACGTGAAGGGCACCACCGAGTACCTCCAGGGCAAGTTCGACGAGGCCCTGACGTCCTTCAACACGATGAAGGAGCTGTCCCCGGACGACCCCCGCCTGCCCGCGGCCATGGGCGAGCTCTACCTGTCCATGGGCCGCCTCGGTGACGCCTCCACCCAGTTCGAGCTCGCCCTCAAGCGGGATTCCAAGCGCTCCACCAATTGGAGCCGGCTCGGCTTCATCCAGGCCCAGCTCGGCAAGGCCGACGCGGCCCAGGGCTCGCTGCGCAAGGCACTCGCCCTGAACCCCAAGGACTTCAACGCCCTCGAGCAACTGGCGGAGCTGCACGTGAAGCGCGGCGAGAAGGACGCCGCCGTGAAGCACTTCGTCCTCGCCGCCGAGGCGAGCCCGGATGCCAGCAAGGCCCCCCTCGTGCTGCGCGCCGTGGACGTGCTCACGGCGGACGGGCGCCACGCCGAGGCCCTGTTGCTGCTGGGCGAGTGGACGGGGAAGGGGGTGCGGACTCCCGAGCTGCTCACCGCGCTCGGCGACGAGCAGGTGCGGGCCGGTGAGCTGCTCCGCGCCGCGACGTCCTACCGTGATGCCGCCGCCGCGTCTCCCAAGGATCCCACGCTGTGGGAGCTCGTCGGGGAGATCTACTCGAAGCTGGAGAAGCCGGAGGAGGCGCTCGCGGCCTACCGCGAGTCCCTGCGCGTGAAGGATCGGGCCATCGTCCACGTGGCCATGGCGCGCCTCCACCTGGGCCGCGATGACCGCAAGGCCGCCGAGGAGGAGCTGGGGCGCGCCCTCGAGACCGTCTCCGGCTCGGACGTCCATGAGCTCACCGAGCTGGCGGAGCTGCTCACCACGTTCGACCGCAAGCCGGACGCCTTGCGCATCCTCTCCAACTTGAGCGCCGAGCCGGACCACGCCAAGAACCTGGACCTACAGCTGCGCACCGCCACCCTGGCCCAGGAGCTGAAGGACGAGGCCACCGTGCGCACCGTGTGTGAACGGATCGCCAGCGGTGGTGTGAAGCTCAAGAAGTGCCCCTGAGCAACGCCCGAAGCGGAAAAGTGCGGCGCGGCCGTCCGGCGCATTCCACTGGTCACCGGTGACGAGTGAAACGCGACAGGCCCATTCCACTGGTCACCGGTGACGAGTGAAACGCAACAGGCCCATTCCACTGGTCACCGGTGACAAGTGAAACGCGACAGGCCCATTCCACTGGTCACCGGTGACCAGTGAAACGGGCCTGGGGCAATCCACTTCCACGCGCGTAGAAGTGAAACGGGGGCTAGTTCTTTCCGCCCGGCAGCTTGCGGTACACGCCGACCACCTGGCCCAGGATCATCGTCGAGCGGAAGTCCGCCTTGCTCACGTAGATGGGCTGCATGGTGGCGTTGGCCGGCTGGAAGCGGATGCGCTCGCCCTCCGGGTAGTAGCGCTTCACCGTGGCCTCGTCCTCGATGAGCGCCACCACGATGTCCCCGGCCTGGGCCTGCGGCGTCTTGCGCACGAAGAGGTAGTCCCCGTCGAAGATGCCGTCGTCGATCATCGAGTTGCCCTTGACGCGGAGCGCGAAGACCTCGCGTCCCTGACCGCCCAGCAGGAAGCTGTCGATCCGGACCGAGTCCTCCACGTTCTCCTGGGCGAGCAGGGGAGCGCCGGCCGCCACCTTGCCCAGCAGGGGGATCTCCACCAACCCCGACTCCTTCTTCACTCCCAGGCCGAGCAGCAGCCGTGCCCGCTTGGTGGGCACCAGTGACCGGCTCTGCTGCTCGCCCCGGTTGAGGTAGCCCTTGCGCTCGAGCGCCTTGAGGTGATCGTTCACCCCGTTGGTCGAGCGGATGTCCATCTCCTCGCCAATCTCGCGGATGGTCGGCGGGAAGCCCCGCGACTCCGTCTCCTTGACGATGAAGGCCAGGATTTCCCGCTGGCGTTCCGTCAGCTCTTCCATGCCTCGCTCCCTCGTCTGGTGGGCAACCCACCGGCGCAACAAACTTTCAGTACCGTCATGCTCCCTGAACATACGTATAGAGTCAATTCGTTCAAGGATGAGCACGGACAATCCGTGTGGGTCCGCCGGTTCCGAACAGGCCCTGGGGTCTCCCCCCTTCTGCGCGTAGACTTCCAGACACCTTGTCCGAGCCCCGACATACCCTCCTGTTGGTCGACGACGAGCCCGACGTCATCGACCTCCTCGTGCGCATGTTCCAGAAGCGCTACCAGGTGCTCTCGGCCCACTCCGGGCCCGAGGCGCTGGGGCTGCTGCGGCAGCATCGCGTGGACGTGCTCATCACCGACCAGCGCATGCCGGAGATGACGGGCATCGAGCTGGTGGCCGCCGCGCGCGCCGAGGGCATCGACGTCACGGCGATCCTCCTCACCGGCTACACGGATCCCGAGGACATCATCGCCGCCATCAACCGCGGCCAGGTGTACCGCTACATCACCAAGCCCTGGGACCTGAACGACCTGGTCATCACCGTGAAGAACGCGGTGGAGTACACCCAGCTGCGGCGGGACAAGGAGCGGCTGCTGCGCCAGCTCCACCAGCGGGTGGAGGCGCTCGGTGTCCTCTACGAGGTGAGCCGCGCCAGTGCCGGCGAGCCGCTCGGCTACGACGCCATCATCGACCGCGTCCTCACCGCGGTGTCGCGCGTGCTGCCCTACGACTGTGGCGCGGCCCTCATCGCGTTGGGCTGGGATCGCACCGCCACCCTGCGCCTGCGCTGCCAGGGCACCGTCGTCGGGGAGCAGTCCCTGCTGGGCGTGAAGGAGTCCATGCTGGCCGCGTGGGGCCAGCGCTCGGGGCTGGTGCTGCCCGAGGATCGCGTCATCACGCACGTGACGGGCACCACCTCGCAGGACGCCTCCGCTCCGGCCTCCTGGGCCAGCCAGCTCACCGTCGCCCTCACCGCCGGGGGCCGCCCCGTGGGCCTGTTGTCGCTCTTCTCCCAGCGCGCCCACGTCTACTCCGAGGAGGATGGCGCGCTGCTCGACACGCTCGCCAACCAGACGGCGGACGCCATCCAGTCCCTGCGCGCCTCCGAGGAGGCCTCGCGCCAGCGGATCGATCGCATGGTCGAGTCCATGGCCGATGGTGTCATCCTCACCGACGAGAAGAATGAGATCGTCGTGCTCAACCCCGCCGCGCGCCGCATGCTCGTGCTGGGGGAGGGGCCCCCCTCGCCGGACGCCAGCAAGCGGCTGCGCGAGAAGCTCGGGTTCGATCCCTTCGAGCTGGTGCGCGGCTGGGAGTACGGCGGCGCCCAGGTGCTGCGCGAGGAGCTGAAGCTCGACGAGCGCACCATCCACACCACCGTCACCCCGGTGAATGACTCGCGCGGGGTGCTGCGCGGCGTGTGCGTGGTGCTGCGCGACGTCACCGAGCAGAAGCAGCTCGAGGAGCGCAAGGACGAGTTCGTCCACATGGTGAGCCACGAGCTGCGCACGCCGCTCACCTCCATCTCCGGCTCGTTGGACCTGGTGCTCAACTTCCTGGCCAGCGACATGAACGAGAAGCAGCGCCGCTACCTGATGCTGGCGCGCGACTCGACGGAGAAGCTCAACGCCATCGTGGATGACCTGCTGGACCTGGCCAAGTTCGCCAAGGGCCGGCTGCGGATGAATTTCGAGTGGACGTACGTGGACGAGCAGGTGCGCCGCGCGGTGGAGAAGTACGGCCCCGCCTTCATGGAGCGGCGCATCAAGGTGTCCGCCGGCCTGCCGCAGCACGGCCTGCGGGCGCTGGCGGATCCCAACCGGCTCACCCAGGTGCTCAACAACCTGCTCACCAACGCCGCCAAGTTCACCCCCGAGGGCGGGGAGGTGCGGCTGGAGCTCAAGGCCACCTCGGCGGTGCCCGGCTACGTGGCGCTCACGTGCTGGAACAGCGGCGAGCCCATCGCCGAGGAGAACCTGGAGCGCATCTTCGACCGTTTCGAGCAGGCTCGCACCCAGGCCAACCGCACCGTGCGGGGCACCGGGCTGGGCCTGGCCATCTGCCGCAACATCGTGGAGGCCCACGCCGGCCACATCTGGTGCGAGCCCTGCCAGGACGGCGTGCGCTTCGTGGTGGTGCTGCCCGTGGAGCCGCCCCCCGAGTACCTGCGCCCGGACGGCCTGGACTTCACCCAGAAGCACAACCCCGAGCGGCGGGGCAGCCTGGTGCTCGCCGAGTCCGAGCCGGACATCGGCTACATCACCAAGGCCCTGCTGCGCGCCCGCGGCTACGAGGTGCGTCTGGCCCCCAACGCCGAGGAGTGCCTCACCCAGGCGCGCGCCCACCACCCGGATGGTCTGCTGGTGGATGCGCGGCTGCCCGTCATCGACGGCCTGCGCCTGGCGGAGATCCTCCGGCATGATCCGGAGACGCGGCAGCTGCCGTTGTTGCTCTTCTCCGCCTTCGACGAGCGTCAGCGCGCCTTCCGGGCCGGAGCGGACGCCTTCCTGCCCATGCCGCTGCAGTCGGATCGGCTGCTGGCCACCGTGGATTCGCTGGTGCGCGGCAGCGCCGGCCAGCACCACGGGCGCGTGCTGGTGGTGGACGATGACGAGAAGGTGGGCGTCATCTGCCGCGAGGTGCTGGTGAGCCTCGGCTACGAGGTGCAGGTGGCCTCCACCCTGGAGGAGGCGCACCGGGCCCTGCGCGAGCGCCGCCCGGACGTGCTGCTGCTGGACGTGCAACTGCCTGACGGCGACGGCTACCACTTCCTCGCGGAGCTCAAGGCCGAGCGCGCCAGCGGTTACATCTCCGTCATCTTCATCTCCGGCCATACCGAGACGAGCGCCAAGGTGCGTGCCCTCAAGCTGGGCGCGGACGACTACCTCACCAAGCCCTTCGACGCGCTGGAGATGGGCGCGCGCGTGGAGATGGTGCTGCGCCGAAAGGAGCAGGAGCTGGGCGCCTCGCCCACCACGCAGCTGCCCGGCTCGGGCGCCATCGAGCGCGAGGTGCAGCGCCGGCTCGCCGAGCGCCGGCCCTTCGCCTTCTGCTACCTCGACCTGGACAACCTCAAGGCCTACAACGACTACTACGGCTTCGCGAAGGCCGACGGCGTCATCCGCCAGACGGGAGATCTGCTGCGCGAGGTGTTCGGCCAGGACGGCCTGCCCGGGGACTTCCTCGGCCACGTGGCGGGTGACGACTTCGTCTTCGTCACCTCGCCGGAGAGCGTGGATCGCATCTGCCAGCGCGCCATCGAGGCCTTCGATCGCATCATCCCGCTCTACTACGACAAGCAGGACCGGGAGCGCGGCTACATCGAGGCGGATGACCGCTACGGAGACAAGCGCAAGTTCCCCATCATGAGCGTGTCCGTGGTGGCGGTGCTGAGCGATGGGCTGTCCAGCGATCATGCCGAGCTGGCGCGGCAGGCCGCGGACATGAAGAAGCGCGCCAAGGCGATTCACGGCTCCGTCTACCTGCGCAGTGATCGGGAGCTGGCGGTCATCCGGACGGCCACGGGATGAGGCTCTACCAGCAACTCATCCTCTTCATGCTCGCGGCCACCGTGCTGCCCCTGGCGGCGGTGGGCTTCCTGCTGCTGTCGCGCGCGGAGGCGGAGCTGGCCGGGCGCATCCTCTCCGAGCAGCGCGTCATCGCGGAGAGCACCGCCGAGAGCGCGTCCTCGGAGCTGATGAAGACGGTGGATGCGCTGGCCCGCTCGGCGGAGCTCTTCAACTGGGAGAGCATCACCCCCGAGGAGTTCCAGGGTGGGCTGCAGCTGCTCTACGGGCAGTCTCCCGCCGTCAGCGCGGTGCTGCACCTGGATGCGCAGGGCAACCCGCGCGGCCCGCCCGTCTTCCAGGCCGCTGGCGACAGCGAGCACCCGGGCTTCGAGCCCTCCGCGACGCAGGCGCTCGCCCGGGCCGTGCCGGTGCAGACGCTGCGCCGGGGCAACAAGGGACAGGCCGCCCTGGGCCGCGTCTACGCGCACGCCCTCAGTGGCCGAGCCGCGGTGGCGGTGGCGGTGAAGCTGGGGGATGGAGAGGACGCGCCCTTCGCGCTCGCCGAGGTGGTCCTCTCCGACCTGGAGGCCCTGCTGGCCCGGCGCGCCCAGGGCAACCCGGGGTACATCCACCTGGTGGACACCACGGCCGGGCGCATCCTGGCCAGCTCCCTGCCGGATCGCCGCCTCCAGCCGCTGGAGCCCGCGCTGGCCGCCCAGCTCGCCTCGGGCGACGCGCCGGTGCGTGGCTTCCGGGTGGACGCTCCCGCCATCTGGGTGAGCGCCGCGCGGGTGCCCAAGGTGCCCGGCTTCGAGGTGGTGGTGGCCGTGGACGAGGCCGTCGCCCTGGCCCCGGTGCACGGCATGCGCCGCACGGTGCTGCTGTCCATCGGGGGCGCCTTCGTGGTGCTGCTCGGCCTGGGCGCGCTCTTCACGCGCCGGCTCAACCTCCGCCTGTCCCGGGTGGTGGCCGGTGCCGAGGCCTTCGGGCGTGGCGAGTTGGATCGGCGCGTCACGGTGGACGGAGGGGACGAGCTCAGCGAGCTGGCTTCCACCTTCAACCGCATGGGCTCCGAGCTGGAGGCCGCCCGCGCCCGGATGCTGCGCTGGAATGACGATCTCAAGCTCCGCGTGGACGAGGCCACCGCCGAGCTGAAGGCCGCCCAGGCCCAGCTGCTCGAGGCCCAGAAGCTCGCGGCCGTGGGGCAGCTCGGCGCCGGTGTGGCCCATGAGATCAACAACCCCCTGGCCGGCATCCTGGGCAACACCCAGCTGTTGATGCTCGAGCGCGACGAGAAGGATCCCGACTTCGACACGCTGCGGAAGATCGAGCTGAGCGCCAAGCGCTGCAAGGAGATCACCCAGAACCTGCTGCGCTTCTCCCAGCAACGGGCGAAGCCGGAGCTGCGCGCGGTGGATCTCAACGCCGTGCTGCGCGACGCGCTCTCGCTCACGGAGAATCAGCTCAGGGGGGAGGGCATCGTCCTCACCACGGAGCTGGCCTCTCCGCAGGCGAAGGTGAAGGCGGATCCAGGACACCTGTCCCAGGTGGTGCTGGCCCTGGTGTCCAACGCGCGCACCGCGATGATGAAGACGGAGGTGAAGCGGCTCACCCTGCGCACCGGCGAGCGGGACGGGCGGGGCTTCTTCGAGGTGGAAGACACCGGCAAGGGCATCGCCCCCGAGCACCGCTCGCGCATCTTCGAGCCCTTCTTCACCACCAAGGACGTCTGGTCCAACGTGGGCCTGGGGCTCTCCGTGGCCTGGCGGGTGGTCAGCGAGGCGGGCGGTACCATCGATGTGCGCACGGAGGTGGGGCAGGGCACCTGTTTCACCGTGTGGTTGCCGAAGGCGTGAGGCCCGGGCCCCGCCTGAGGTAGCTTGGGGGCTGTATGGACGCCCCCCGCTCCCCCCGGCGCAGTGCGCCCTTCCTCCTGGGTCTTCTCGCCATCCTGGCGGCACTGCCGCTGGGCTATTTCCTCTTCCTCCATCAGCCCCCGGCTCCTCCGCCTCCGCCGGTGGTGGAGGCCCCGCCCCCCGTGGCCCCGGCTCCGGAGGCTCCGCCCGAGCAGCGCGCGATGGAGCTCAAGCTGGAGGAGATCCGCGGCACGGTGGAAGTGCGCCGGGGCGGCGGCGAATGGCGCACCGCCAGCGTGGGCGAGGCCCTGCACCCCTCGGACGCGGTGCGCACCCGGGAAGGCGCCTACGCCGTCATCATCGGTGGCGAGGCCGTGGAGGTGCGCATGGAGGCCGGTGCCGAGGTGTCCGTGGAGGCCCTCACGCACTCGCTCACCCGCTTCCTGCTCACCAACGGTATGACGACGGCCCGCGTCGACATGGGGGCGGGGCAGACCTTCGAGATGAAGGCCGCCGGCAGCGACGCCGAGGCCCGCACCGAGGGCGGTACCTTTACCATGAACAACAACGGCGCGGGCACGGTGTCCCTGGCCACCCTCAAGGGCGAGGTCGCCTTCAGTGGCCAGCGCAAGGTCGTCATCGTCCGCGCCGGCCAGCAGTCCATCATCCGCCCCGGCCGCGCGCCCGTGGAGCCCACCCCCATCCCCACCAGCCTCCTGCTCAAGGTGAACTGGCCCGCCCACCCGCGGCGCAAGGTCGTCGTCTCCGGGCAGACCGACCCCGGCACTCAGGTGCGGGTGGGGGGTCGAATCGTCCCCACCGACGAGGAGGGCCGCTTCTCCCAGGTCCTGCCTCTCCAGGAAGGCCAGAACTCCGTCCAGGTGCAGGCGGTCTCCGTGGGCGGTCTGCGCCAGGAGGAGGCGCGCGATTTCAACCTGGATACCACCCCGCCCTCGGTCAAAGTGGACCCGGGTCTCTGGGATGACCCAGGGTCCAAGGGCCCATGACGGCGGGCGTACAGACGAGCGCCCCGCCATCCGGCCGCCCGGCCTCGGATTTGCACCATCTCAAGAACTGAGAGTCGTCCCTGCACAAGGGCAATCCCGGGTGAAAGCCTGGGTGCGCAAAGCCGTGGGGCCTGAAGTGGGCCGGCCGTGGTTGCCGTGGGAACTGGCGCCGAGCGTGGCGTTGGGGGGCTGTACCCGGGAGTGTCCTTGGGCGGGATGGGTCCATCTCCCCGATGTGCATCCGAGGTCCGCCACGATGTCGCGAACGCTGATTCCCCTCGTGTGTCTGGTCCCCGCGCTGGCGCTGGGCCAGCTCCTGGCACCGCTGACGGGCAGGACGCAGGTGGTCAACGACGGGCCCGGGGATCAGACGGATCCCCACGTGAGCGGGGCGCTGATCGCCTACACCCACCAGGGCAGCCTCAGCAGCAGTGAGATCCGCTACCACGATCTGCTCACGGGCGTGGACCGGGCCATCCCCACCGAGGGGGGCTACGACTCCCTGGCCGACATCAGTGGCAACACGATCGTCTTCACCCGCACCACCGACGACAGCCGCGTCTTCCGCTTCGACGTGGGCGCGGAAGGTGGCGCGCGGGAGCTCGCCCCGCGGTCCGGCGCGGATCGGCGCGCGGCTTCCATCGGGGGCCAGACGGTGGCCTGGCAGGAACTGGGCTACACCGCCGAGTCCCTGCCGCCGGAGATCTTCGCCTACCGCCTGGACACGCTCGCGCTCACCCGGCTGACCGAGGACACGCGCGTGGATCGCTCGCCCGCCGTCAGCGCGGATGGGCGGGTGGTGGTGTGGACCCGGTGCGTCACCAGCACCAACGGGTGTGACCTCTGGGCGGCCCGCGAGGTGGAGGGCGGCTACGACGTCTCCCAGCTCACGGGGCCCGAGGGCGAGGAGTCCCTGCCCGACACCAACGGCGAGGTGGTGGCGTACGTGACGCGCTCCGTCGTCGACGGCGTGGTGGAGTCGGACATCGCCTGGCAGCCGGTGGGTGGGGGCGAGGTCCATCGCCTCGCGCTCCCGGGCACGGACACCAACCCCAACGTGAGCGGCCCGCTCATCGCCTTCGAGCGGCGGGAGGCGTCCAGCGCGACGCCCAACTTCGACGTCGTGCTGTATGACTTGCGCACGCAGACGTACTACCGCCTCACCGAGACGCCGGAGAGCGAGACGCTCAGCGACATCAGCATGGGCGAGGATGGGCTGGTGCGGGTGGCGTGGACGGTGCGGCAGGGCGGCAATCTCAACGTGTACGCCTACGTGTTCCGCCTGCCGGCCGATTGCACGCGCACTCCCATCAAGGATGCCGCCGCCGTGTGCGCCTCGCCCGGTACGCGCTCGCTGCTGGGCTCGCTGGTGGTGAGCCGCGCCGAGGGGGCCCCGGAGGTGGTCTCCACGGAGTTCGAGAGCACGGGCACCGGGGTGCTCTGCGTGGACAACGGTTTCGAGGCGTCGCCGGCCACCGCGGGCTGGGTGTGGATGGGGGTGGGCCTGCATGTGGGCCCGGATGAGATCCGGGAGGACGTCACGAGTCTGGCCCGCAAGGTGCCGCTCCAGGGCCGGCTCGCGCTGTCCGCCCAGGCCGCGGGCGCTCCCGGCAGTGCGTTCCGGGTGCGTCTCTATGGCGAGATGACCTGTGACATCGGGCCCGAGGAGGGGATGTCCCAGGAGACGGAGTCCCGCTACGGCCAGCTCGTCCCCGCGCAGGTGGAGGCCCGGCCACCGGCGGCCGCCCTCACGCGGTACTTCGTCCCCAGCGGGTACGAGGGCAAGCGCGTCCGGGACGGCGGCTCGGAGACGGGTGGGACACCGGACGGAGAGCCGCTGGAAGGGGTGCGCGGGGGCTGTGGCGCCGCGGGCGGCCCGGTGGCCCTGCTGGGTGTCTGGCTGTTCGCCTCGTTGCTGCTTCGTGACGGACGGGCCACCCGGGCGCGGAGCCTTGTCGCGTCGCGGCGATAGAATTTCGGGCACGGCAAGGTCGCTGATAAATTACCAACACTCTGAACTGTCTCCTTCCCGTGCTGCTGCTCGTGGCCTCGGCGGCCTCGGCGGACACGCTCGACATCCTGGGTCCGTCCGCGCCCGTCCCACCCGATGGGTTTCCCATCGCCCTGGTGCGGCGGGACGGGACGGGTGCGCCCGTGGCGGCGCAGGGACTGTCCGTGTCGGCGAGCGGCGCCCGGTTGAGGCCCGGGCCCGAGCAGGCGCCCTTGCGGACGTTCGTCGTCGTCCCGGAGCCGGGTGCACGGGAGGGGCGGGTGACGGCCGAGGGGGCGGGGCTGAGGGCCGAGGCGCGGTACGTGCTGGGCCCGCCGGCCACCCAGGTGTCGCTCACGGTGGAGCCGCCCGCGCCCGTGAAGGGGAGGGACAAGGAGGCGCGGCTCACGGTGCGGATGCTCCAGCCGGATGGCACGCCGGATGACTCCGGGGCGCCTCCCGTGCTGCGCGCCAACGTGGGACGGGTGGAGGAGTTGGAGCGCACCGGGCCCGGGACGTGGCGGGCCCGCTACGTGCTGCCGGACACGCGCTACCCGGAGGTGGCCATCCTGGTGGCCCTCTCGGCCTGGCCCCACCCCCAGTCCATCTACGGCGCCTACGGCAAGGTGCTGGTGCCGCTCGCCGCCTCGGTGGAGCTGCCGGGCCGCACCGAGCCCAACGCGGATCTCTCCGCCACCATCGCCGGGACGAGCTTCGGGCCGGTGAAGGCCGCGCCGGACGGGCGCTTCCGGCTGCCCGTCATCGTCCCTCCCGGGCACAGCGTCGCGCAGATCCGCGCGGTGGACGCGGCGGGCAACGTGCGGCGCTCGAGGATGGATCTGGCGCTGCCGCCCACGGATGGGCTGGCGTGTGTCCTCAACCCGCAGCGGCTCCCAGCGGATGGTGTTTCCCGGGCGCGCATGCTGTGCGCCACCAGCGACGCCTACGGCCGGCCGGTGCAGGACGCGCGGGTGACGGCCTCGGTCCGCGGCGGCACCTTGAGCGGGCCGACGCGCGCCGCGGGGGGCCTGCTCGAGTGGATCTTCACCGCTCCGAGCACTCCGTCGGCGGAGCCGTTGCGGCTGGTGGCCACCTGGCCGGAGCGGGGCACCAGCTCGCGCGAGGAGCTACCGCTGTGGCTCGTGCAGGGGCCCGTGGCGAGCACCACCCTGTCGCTGGCCGAGACGGTGGTGCACCTCGGCTCGACGGTGGCCGTCACCGTCACCCCGCGGGATGCCTCCGGCCAGCCGAGGCCCGGGGCCGTGGTGGTGCTCCGCGCTCCGGTGGGCACGTTCAGTCCGCCTCGCGAGGAAGCCCCCGGCGTGTTCGGCAGTGCCTGGACGCTGCCTCCGGACGGTACGCCGGGCGACGCGGAGGTGGAGGTGCACGCGTATGGCCCGCCGGGCACGGAGCCGGCGCGCCTGCGTGTCTGGGCGGACGGCGGTGTGCTGTCCGCGGGCGTGACGGATCTGGCCGGCCTGCCGGTGCCGGGACAGCCGTTGCGCGTGGGCGGCGAGGAGCGGGTGACGGGTGAGGAGGGCACGGTGGTGCTCGGCCCCGTGCGCCCGGGCCGGGTGGAGGTGGTGCACGGCCTGTGGCCCGGCCTCCGGGAGACGGTGCACGTGGTGGCCGAGGGCGGGCCGGTGTTTCCGCTGGAGCCGCCCCTCGCCCGCGCCCATGCGGAGCGGACGGTGCGGCTCGCGCCCTCCGTGCCGGTGAACGTGCGGCTGAAGGTGGAGGGCTCGCGCGTCACGTTCTGGATGGAGGACGCGTCGGGCCGGGTGTTGCAGGGCCGCGAGGCCCACGTGTCCCTGTCCGCCGGTCAGCGCGGTGCCATCGAGGTGAAGGACGGGCGCGGCAGCTTCCAGGTGACGCATGACGGGCCGGTGAGTGTCTCGGTGGCGGACGTGGCCACCGGTGTCACCGCGCTCGCCGAGGTGCGGCCTTGAGCCGGGCCACGTGGGCACTGTGCGTGGGCTTGCTCCTGCTGCCGGGCGCGGTGCGTGCGCAGCTCGCGCGGGCGGAGTCTCCGGAGCTGGCGGCGGCCATCACCGGGCGCGTGTGCCGGGACCTGGACGCGGATGGCCGGTGTGCCCCCGAGGAGCCGGGCCTGGCGGATGTCCGGCTGGTGCTGGCCACGGGCCGCGAGGTGCGCACGGACGCTCGGGGCCGCTACCACTTCGCCGAGGTGGACGCGCGCGGGCCCGATACGACGGGCGGAGTGCACCTGCGGCCCGGCCGGCAGCGGCTGAAGGTGGATGCGCGCACGCTGCCGCCCGACAGCGTGGCCGTCCCCGAGGCCGTCACGGTGGAGGTGCCCTGGGCCGCCGTGGTGCTGCGGGACTTCGCGGTGCGTTCCCTGCCCGAGTCCACGCCTCCCCTGGTGCTCGGCTATGACACGACACCTCCCGCCGCGGCGGCGGTGCCGGGCGGGGTGGACTTCGTCGTGGCGGGGCATGCCTCGCCGGGAGACGAGGTGCTGGTGGGCGGCCGCCCGGCCGAGGTGGACGCGCGCGGCGACTGGCGTGCGAGCGTCCGGCTCGTGCCCGGGGAGAACGTGCTGTCCATCACCGCCTTCGGGCCGGAGTCGACCCTGCGCCTCTTCCGCCAGCGCATCGACGTGGTGTCGCGCGAGGGCGGCCTGCTCGTCATTCCTCGCGAGCCCGAGCCGGCGGGGGTGTTGCGGCTGCCGGGCAGCAGGGACGAGCCACCGGCGAGTGGCCCCTCCTCGTTGATGGCCGAGTACCCCGCGGGCACGCGCGTGCGCTCGTCACGGGGCGAGGTGACGGTGGGGCCGGAGGGGTCCGCGCTGGTGCCGCTGGTGCTCGTCCCGGGCCGCAACCTGGTGGCGCTGGAGGTGCAGCCTCCCGGCGAGCCGGCCCGGACGGTGACGATCCAACTGGAGGCGGTGCCCCGGCCCTTCGCGGTGGGGTTGCTGGACGTGGAGGCCACCTTCTCGCCGTCCCAGGGGAACTTCCGGCTGCGGGGGCGCGGCGCGGCCCATGGTGAGGCGCGCCTGGGGCCCCTGTCTCTGGTGGGGGAGTTGGATCTGCGGGACACCGACGTGGATCTCCTGCGTGAGCGCCCGGTGGCGGACTGGCTGCGTCCCCGCATCCCGCGGTTGGATCGGGCGCCGGATCCAGACCTGGCCATCGCGGAGTGGGGAGACACCTCCGTGGGCCTCACGCCCAACCCCACCGAGAGCCGGCTGCGGCTGGAGGTGCGCCACGAGCGGTTCGGCCGGGTGGGCCTGGGGACGTACCGGGCCTATCAGGCGGAAGGGGAGGTGGGCCGCTACCACCGGCCGCTGTTCGGTCCCTTCGCCGAGCTGGAGGCGGAATGGGGCCGGCTGCGCGCGGGCGTGAATGCCTTCGCCGGTGGGCTGGCGGATCCCACGCGCGCGCTCGCCGCCCAGCCCGCGTACGAGGAGCTGCGCAGCACCGGCGGCAGCCTCTACTACCTGGGCTCCTCCCCGGTGGCGGAGGGCTCGGAGTGGGTGCGCGTGGAGGTGCGCGACGGCCTCACCGGGCTGCCGCTCGCCGAGCGCCACCTCATCCGGGGCCGGGACTACGACATCGACTACCTGGCGGGCCGCATCCTGCTCGCGCGGCCGCTGTCCCTCATCGCTGGCGAGCCGCTGCTGCGGGCGGATCCATTCACGGCGGCGCCGGAGCCCGTCCTCACGGTGCAGTACGCCGCGCTGGAGTCGGGCTCCCCGGCGGACGCCGCGGGAGGCGAGGCGTGGACGGAGTGGCGGGGCGGGCGGGTGTCCGTGTCCGCCGTGCGCGAGCAGCGCGGGGGGGCACCCTTCCTGCTCCTCTCCGGGCACGCGCGCACCACGCTGGGCGGTTACACGCTCATGGCCGAGGTGGCGCGGAGCCGGGGCTCGGCGGTGATACCGGAGCGCTTCGGTGTCTCGGACGATGGGGGCCTCACCTTCCTGCGGCCGGACGACGAGGAGACGGCGGGCGGCGGGGACGCCCTGGGGCTGCGCCTGCGCGGGCCGGGCCTCTTCGGCACGGGCTCCGTGGACGTGGCCTTCCGCCGGAGGACCGAGGGGTTCTCCGATGGGACACACGCGGACACCCGCTCCTTCCGCCAGTTCTCCCTGCGCGCCGTGCAGCCGCTGGGGCCCTGGCGGCTCACGCTGCTCGGGGACGAGCGGCTCTCTGCGGACCCGCGGCGGCCCTTCGCGGAGGGGCTGTTGGGGGCACGGACGTTGGGCGTGGGGTGGGGCTACACCGCGGAGCGCTGGGGGGTGGAGCTGAGCCTCCGGGACTCCCTCCTGCGCGCCAGCGAGGAGCCCGGTGAGGGGGCGCTGCTCGAGGGAGGGCGCACGTCCGCGGGGTTGCAGGGCCACTACGTGGTGAATGACTGGCTGCGCGTGTCGGCCAGCCACCGGCAGGTGCTCCACCAGCGGGGCCTGGGGCCGGGCCGCGTGGATGACAGCTTCTCCTCCGCGGGCGTGGACGTGAAGGTGGGCGACGAGGGGAGGGTGGGTGTACGCGGCGGCTGGGGCCCCGAGCTGGGCCCATTGGCCTGGGTGCAGGGCACGTGGCGCCGGGGACAGGACGTCTACTACGGCAGCCACTCGGTGGACGTGGACGGGCCGGACTTCGGCGCCAGCCGCGCGGTGAGCGGGGCGAGCACGGAGCTGGGGGACGGGACGCGCCTCTTCGTGGAGGACGTGGCCTCGCACGACGCCAACGCCGTGCGCCTGGCGCGGGCGGTGGGTTTCCAGCAGACCGTCTTCGGCGCGTTGAACGTGGGCGCCCGTTACGAGCGGGGCCTGCGCCATCCCCTGGAGCTGCCGGGCTCGTTGCGGCGCGACGTGGCGAGCCTCTCCGGGCAGCTCCTGTGGGAGCGCCTCCGGGCCGATGGGCGCGTGGAGCTGCGCTTCGAGCACGGTACGCCCCCGCGTGGCTCGACGGAGCCGGTGGATCGCATCCAGGCGGTGATGGCCCTGGCCACGGAGGCGGTGCTGCGCGAGGACCTGACACTCTCGGCGCGGATGAACTACGGCCGCACGTACCAGCGGGAGAGCAGGGAGGCCGAGGCCCGCCTGCTCGAGGGCTATGCGGCACTGGCCTGGAGGCCCGGCCCCTTCCTGCTGGTGGCGCGCTACGGCCTCACCCGCGAGCTGCTGCCCGGCGAGCGCTCCGTCTTCGGGGAACGTGGCCAACAGATAATTTCACTGCTGCCGGCGGTGCGCCTGGGGGACCGCTTCGCGCTCGCGGCGGGGTTGCATGCGAGCCGCAGCACCCGCGACGATGTGTCGATATGGGTTCTCACCGGCTCGTTGCGCCCGTCGGTCCGAGTGGTGGGTGGTCTGGAAGTCGCGGTGGAGGCCGCGGGCCGGTCGGTCGCGCCCGAGAGCGAATCCCTGGGGTCGCTCCGCGGCGAGGTGGCATACCGGGTGGACGAACGGCTGCGGGTGGCCGCGGGCTATACGCTCCTGGGATTCACCGGGACGGGCCTGCCGAAGGAGGCACGTGATGGGTCCGACAGGCTCTATCTTCGGGCGGAGCTGGCGTACTAGGTGGGGCGTGCGTCTGCGGCTCCTGTCCCTGTGCGTGCTCGCGGGAGGGGTGATGTTCGCCGCCGCCCGGGCGCATGCCGACTGGCGCACGGACCTTTCCCTCAAGGAGCAACCCAACCACGTCCTCGAGGTGTGGGGGCCGGAGCGCTTCTCGGTGGGCCACGGGCAGGGGGCCTACCTGTTCATGGATGGGGGGACCCCGCGAGCCATTGGTGGGCTCTCGTCCGTCACCGCCTCCGCCGCCACCTACTACCATCCCCCCGAGGACTGCTTCATCTCGGTCAGCCAGGAGTTGGGGGCGGCCCTGAGCGCGGTGAGGGCGGATGGGGGCACCTGCGGACCCAATGGAAACTCCCTCGTCCCGGTGGACGGCCGCGTCCTGCGGCTGAAGCACGCGCAGGATGGCGGAGCCGTGGCGGTGGTGGATTTCGGCAGCGAGGTGGGCGTGGTGGGCTACGCGTCGTACAAGAGCCTCTACGAGTCCACGTCCTTCTTCCCGGTTCCCCTCGACAGCACGAAGCTGCGCTCCCTCAGTGGGGAGCTCGGGGTGGTGCGGGTGGGCAGCGCCGTCTATGCGCTGCTCGGCACCACGATGACCAATTCGAGCGTCTACTGGATTGATCTCAACAATCTCACCTGGCAGGAGCTCCAGAGCCAGACGGGTTTGACGCCCGCCGCCGTGCAGGCGATCGATGTGTTCTCCGCGGGTGCTCCGGCGAGGCCCGCTCCCTATGCGGTGGTGGGCACCCAGCACGCGCTGCTGCAGGGCTCGCTGGCTGCCGTGAAGTCGATCCGGCCGGTCCTCCAGCTCGCGGATGATGCGGGCGTGCTGGGCGTCTCCATGAACGTGGGTGCTGGAGGCGCCGCCGGACAGGGTTTCGGCATGGCCATCGTGGCACTGGCGGACGGGAGCCGACAGGTGATGAGTCCGGTGCCCATGCTCTCGGACACGGAGGCGGGGACCCTCTGGCGGGTCCGGAGCCTTCCGGCGGGGGTCTCGTCGGCTCCCTTGAAGGCGGTGGCCTGCACGGAGGCGAGCTCCTGCGTCTTCTCCGCCGACAAGGCCGATGGGGGCAACCTCTTCATCTACACCAACGCCGCGGGCCCGGAGCTGGCGGTCACGGTCTCGGACGGAGGCGTGGTGGACGCCGGGACCTCCGCGTCGGAGACCGTGGTGACGCTCGACGAGGGCGGGCGCTACCAGTTCACCTTCGCGGCGGAGGATCCGGATGGAGATCCGGTGCTGGTGACGTCCACCCCTCCGCCGGGTGGAGCCTCGGGAGGGTGGACAGCGGTGCGGGATGCCGGAACGCAGCCGGGGGACCCCGAGGTCTGGGACGTCACCACCGCCGCCGCCTGCGAGACCCGGAAGCTCGGGAGCTTCACGGTCTCCGCCTCGGATGGTCTGGCCCGGCATGAGGCACATGAGACCGTCGACGTGTACGTGAAGCACTCGACGTCGCCGGAGCCGCCCACGGTGGTGTTCGACGATGGGGGCACGCTGCCGGGCAGTGGTGCCGTGAGCCAGTTGATGCCGGGTGGACCGCCGCTGGTGCTGCGGATGGCCAGCGGTGGCACGACGGCCGCGGGCTGCGTGCTTCATCCGAAATGGGAGCCGCTGTTCTCGGGCACGGGGGTTCCCTCGCTGGAGCAGGATGGGGGCACCGCCATCATCACGCCGCCGGCCAGGTTCTGTTCTCCGGCGGCTGGGAGCTTCGGCTTCCAGCTCAGCGTCACGGACGACGGGGGCCTCTCCAACGCCCGGACGTTCAACGTGGGCATGGCGCCCTGGGGCAGGCCGAACGCGGTCTTCGGTACGGGTCCGGTCGAGGAGCTCGTCGCGGGCGAGTCGCGGGTCCTCGAGCCCTTGAAGCCCCTCCACGCCTGCATGGATGGAACGTCTCCCTTCCCGGAGGTGGCCACCCGGTGGAATCCGACGCTGTCCGATGGCGGTGTCGTGCCGGATGTCGGCATCCGGTTCCGCGAGGAGGGCGGGCGGTACGTGGTGGAGACGCCGGAGTGCGTCGATGCGGACCTGAAGGTCTCCGCCCAGCACTACCTGGTGTCCGACGAGGCCATCACCGGTCCGGGCTCGGAGCACCACCTGCGCGTCCGTGCCGCGTTGATGGACTTCGCCGCGGGCTCGCTGCTGCTCGTGCCGGACGTGAGCCCCTCGGGCGAGCTGCGGGTGGGCGTGGACTCGGACCTCAACTGCCCCGCGCGTCGTGGACTGCAAGCGCAGGTCTGGCTCGAGCGCCAGGATGGCGGCGTCCTGAGGACGCAGGAGTTGTCCATTCCCGGCACATGGGAGGTGCCCCTGGGGACGGGGTGCGGCCGGCCCGTGGTGTTGAAGGGGTGGATGGAGGACGACGCGGGCCAGCGCTCCGCGGTGCGCCAGCAGGAGGTCGCGACACTCCGGGTGGACGCGGGGCTGGAGCCATTCCCGGAGGTGCCCGCCCTGGTCGCCCGGTGCGGAGATCAGGCCCGCGTCACCCTGACCCAGACCTTCCCGGCGGGCACCTGCCAGACGCCGGAGGTCACCTGGGTCCAGGAGCAGGATGGGGGCCCCGCGCTCGAGCAGGAGGTGCTGTCGGGCGCCACGGTGTCACTGGTCACGCGCGACACCGGGCTGGACTCGCTGGTGGGCAGGTCGGTGGTGATGCGGGTGACGGCGAGCGTGGGTCCGGACAACGAGGCCTCGCAGCAGCTCACCGTGCCCATCACCGTGGAGCCCTTCGTGAAGGTGCGCCGCCGCACCGAGCTGCCCGCCGCCTCGGAGACGGGGCTCGTCGGCGTCTCGGTGGACCTCTCCAACACCACCTCATGCGGGGTGACGGGGGTGAGCTACGTGGAGCGCCTGGAGGGCCTGACGTACGTGGAGGGCAGCGCGAAGTTCGACGGCCAGCCCCTCGAGGCCACCTGGGAGTCGGGGGCGCTCACCGCGACGGGGTTGCCCCTGGCGGGCGGGAGCACCCACACGCTCACGTACGTGGCGCGTCCGCACCTGGTGGGCGAGCGCCGCATGGAGGGCGAGGCCCGGCTGGGCGGCGAGCTCATCTCCATTCGCGAGCCCACGGGCCCCTCGGTGCCGGACTCCGGCTGTGGCTGCTCCGGTTCGGGTCCGGGCCCGATGCTGTTCGCGCTCGGAGCGCTGGTGGCGGCCGTGCGCCGCCGCCGCGCGCGTCCTACAGGCCGAAGCTGATGCGGCTGCGGTTGCTGGTGCCCGGCTCGTCGCGCCGCTCCTCCAGCACGCCGATCAGCTCCAGGCCCCGGAGCGTGGCCAGCACGCCGCGCTCGGGCAGCTCCGTGATGGTGAGCAGGTCCGCCACCGTCTTGCTGCCGTCCGTGTAGGCCAGCAGCAGCGCCTGCGGTCCCTTCAGCTTCAGCTCGTGCAGTCCGTAGGGCGGGGCCGCCGCGGGGAAGAGCCGGCGCGAGCGCGGCATGTGCTGGCGCAGCGTCTCCAGCGGCTCGGAGCGCAGCACGCCCTCGAGGATGAGATCCCCGGGGAACACGGACAGCTTCACCAGGCCCGCCCGGGGCGGACGCGTGGGGCTGAAGCCGTAGGCACCCTCGGTCCACGAGAAGGTGGACCAGAGGATCTCCTTCACCTGCTCCTCGATGAGCTGCGGGTACTTGCGCGCGTCCAGCAGGCCCAGGCGCATCATCGCCTCGCTGGTGCGGAGGTTCTGCTCGCGGGCGAGCGTGGCCACCTCCTGCAGCTTCGCCTCGGGCAGCACGCCCCGGCGCACGCAGAAGCGGCCGAAGCGCTCGTGCGCGAGGTTGGAGGCCGCGTACACCGGGCGGCCCGCCTCGAAGTAGACGACCTTCAGCACTGAGCCCTGCTTGAGCTTCAGCTCTCCGCTGTGGCGCGCCTCGTAGTAGGCGTTGAGCAGCCGGGGAACGCTGGTGTTCTTCAGGTCTCCCGAGAGCGACCACTCGGGCGGCGGACGGCGGCCGGGGCCGGAAGCGGCCGGCTTGCTCCACACCTTCTCGCGCTCACCGAAGGGCAGGGCGAGCCCGGGCTCGGGATCCGGGGACGTCTCCGGGGCCGCGGCCGGTGCGGGCGCCTCGGCGGTGGGCTCGAGCGCCTCCAACGCCGCGAAGGCCTCGGTGGCGGGGGCTGGCGCCGGTGCCTCGGCGGCGGGCGCGAGTGCCTCCAGCGCCTGGAGCTCCTCGGCGGAAGGGAGCGGGGTCGCCCTCTCGACGGTGGGCTCGAGTGCGTCCAGCGCCTGGAGCTCCTCGGCGGAGGCGGGCGGTGGCGGCGCTTCCTCTATCTGCTGGGCGAGAGAGTCCAGCGCCTGGAGCTCTTCCGAGGAGAGCGCCATGGTCGGCGTCTTGTCGTCCGACGCCATCTCCTCCAGGGCATCCAGCTCCTCGAGATCCTCCGTCTCGAGGGTGACGGGGTGCACCCCCTGGCCGAAGGCAGGCGCCTGTTCGTCGGGGCCGGGCTCGGCCTCTGCCTCGGGAACGGCTTCGAGCTCGGGAACGGCTTCGAGCTCGGGAACGGCCTCCAGCTCGGGCGCGGCCTCGGCCGGAGCTTCGCCGCCCATGGGCTCCTGGGCCTCCTCGACGAGCACGAGCCCCTCGATGACGGGGGCGTGCTCCTCGGGAGGAGGGCTGAAGACGGGCTCGTCGTCGCTGGAGGTGAAGCCCGGCTCGTCCTCGGAGGAGGTGAAGACGGGCTCGTCGTCCATGTCCAGCAGCGCGGCGTCCTCGAAGACGACCACCTCCTCCTCGTCCTCGCCGGACGCAGGGGGCGGCAGGGGACGGGTGAGGCCGCACAGCTGCTCGACGGACTCCAGCAGTTGCAGCAGCTCGAAGGGTTTCTCGAAGAAGGCGCGGGCGCCGTGGACCTCGGTGGCCTCGCGGGCGAAGCGGTCTCCCTTGAAGACGCCGCTGACGGCCACGGCGGGGATGGCGTGGTCCCGGAGCGCGGAGAGCACGGCGCTGCCCCGCATGTCGGGCAGCAGCAGGTCCACCACCGCGGCATGGAAGGCCGCAGGGCGCAAGAGGGCGAGCGCGGCCTCGCCGGTATGGACGGCCGTGGCCTCATGACCGCGGCTTTCGGCCGCGGCGACCATGAGGGAGGCGAGTTCGGGGTGATCCTCGACGATCAGCAGTCGCGCCATGGGGGGTGGGCACCATAGCATTCGATTCATGGACGTTCAGGGCTTCCACCACCTGGCAATCCAGGTTCGGGACGTTGAGAAGGTCACGGCTTTCTACCGGGAGGTGCTGGGCTTCTCCGAGCTCGAGAGGCACCACCGGCCGGACGGCTCGTTGCGCAGCATCTGGGTCGGGGTGCCGGGAGGAGGTTTCCTGGCCCTGGAGGAGGTGTCGGGGCAGCCCGAGCCGGGCCCCTTCCGGAACGAGCAGCCGGGCCTCTTCCTGCTGGCCTTCCGCATCCCCAAGGCCGGGCGGGCCGGGGCGGTGGAGGCGCTGGCCCGGGCGGGGGTGCCGCTGGAGCACGAGACGCGTTGGACGGTGTACGTCCGGGACCCCGAGGGGAACCGGGTGGCGCTCAGTCACCACCCGGAGGACTGAGGGCGCAGGCGCGCCTTGCGGAAGGCGGCGGGGGGGGACTACAAGCCGTGCCGTCATGCGCCTGGGCGAACTGCTCCTTCAGGAAAACGTCGTCACCCCCGAGGCGCTGGAGGAGGCGCTCGAGTCGCAGGTCGTCCACGGCGGGCGGCTCGGGACGAACCTCGTCGAGCTGGGGCTGCTGACCGAGCAGGAGCTGGCCCGGTTGCTGGGCAAGCAGCACAACGTGGCGTCCGCCTCGGGCGAGATGGTGCCGGATCCCCGTGCGCTGGAGCTGGTGGACCTCAACGAGGCGGACGAGAAGGACTACCTGCCCATGCGGGTGGACGCCACGCGGATGAGCGTGGCGGTCATCAACCCCCAGGACATCGAGACGCTGGACGCGCTGGCCTTCAGGACGGGTAAGCGCGTGGTGCCGGTGGTCATCCCCGAGTTCCGGATGAACCAGCTGCAGCGGCGCTACTGCAAGGCATTCCGGGCGATGCGGGCCATCGACATGAACGCCGTGCGGCCCTCGCGCGCGCAGCAGCAGGCGGAGAAGGCGGCCGCGGCGGAGCAGTCCGCGGATCTGATGAGCGAGGAGGAGTTCCAGTCGCTCTACGCGCAGGCGCTCACCGGTGGGGGTGCGCCCGTGGGGGCGGAGCCGGTGTTGGACCTGGTGGAGATGGTGGAGGAGGAGGCCCCGGCTCCGATCGTCGAGGGGTACGTGACCGAGGCGCCGGTGGAGCTGCCGCCGCTGGAGTTGCTGCCGGAGGCGATGGTGCTGGAGGAGGCGCCGCCCGCCGCTCCGCCCCGGGTGCCCGCCGTGCCATCGAAGCCGCCGCCTCCCATCGCGGTGCCGCCGAAGCCACCGCCGCCTGTCGCGGCGCCGCCCCCGGTGGCGTCCGTGCGGCCGCGTGCGCCGGTGGTGGTGGCACCGGAGCCGCCGCCCACGCCGCTCACCTTCGCCGAGGCGCAGGCGGAGCTGGGGCGCAGCCTGGATCGCGAGCAGGTGGCCACCACGGTGCTGCGCTTCGCGCTGGGCAAGTGGAAGCGCAGCCTGCTGTTGAGCGTGCAGGGCAGCCTGGTGACGGGCTGGCGCGGCATGGGGCAGGGGGTGCGCGAGGCCGCGGTGAAGCGCATCGGCATCGGCCTGCAGGCGCCGAGCACCTTCCGGCTGGTGCGGGACACGCGCTCGCACTACGTGGGCCCGGTGCGCCGGGATGCGGCCTCGGGCCTCTTCTACAAGCTGCTGGGCGGGGACTACCCGACGACGGCCGTCATCCTCCCGCTGCTGGTGCGCGGCAAGCTGGTGCACCTGCTGTACGTGGACAACGGGCCCGGCCAGCTCACCCCGCCCGACGTGGGCGAGCTGCTCATCCTCTCGCAGGGCGTGAACCGCTCGTACGAGGCGATGATCCGCCGCCGCAAGAGCGCGTGAGCCGGCTGTTCATGACTGTTCCTGGCGGTTGCGTAGGGCGCGTGCGATGGCGTCGAACGCCTTGGCTCCGACGGAGTCCTCCGGACGGTTCGCTTCGATGACCGCCGCGTCTTCGGGTCGCCCGACGAGTTCGAGCAGGGCCACGGCGCCAAAGGCGCAGTTGGGCGAGACCGCGGGCACGAGGCTTCGGGCAAGGGTGCGCAACTCGGCGCGCGTCTCGTCCGGAAGTGAAGGGAGGACTTGCTCCTTGTACCGCGGGAGCAGGACGAACAGGCGGTCGCAGTAGTACGCGGCCTCTCCGTCCTGACCCGCGGCATCCTCGAGCAGCCCGGAGGCAGTGGAGATGAACGAGGGCAACGTGGACGCCACGACGGCGGGAAGAGCCGCGTCGAGAACCGTGATGACTCGTGTCTTGTCCTCCACGGAGACCAGGGGGGAGCCTACCCACGCACGGAGCTCATCCGGAGTCTTCTCCAGCAGCACGCGCAGGCCAGGCAGCGAGCCGTGATTCTTCAGGTCGAGCTGGGCCAGGCATCTCCGGACGGTGGGTAGAAGAGCCGGGTGGCGTCTCCTCCACAGAGCTTGTGTCACCACGTTCACGTCGCTGACCTCCGGAGCGGTTTCCGCGGCCAGCCGCTCCAGCTTTCGTACGAGCACGGCCCGGGCTTCCGGGTCCTCAATCCGCCCCAGTGTTCTGATGATTTCGTCGACGACGGACTTCCCGTCGTAATCCCCACGTGTCTCCTCGAGAGCGAGTTGTTGCTCCAGTCGCTTGACGCTTGCCGTTCCGCCAAGCTCACCCAGACCGAAGACCGCGGCTTGTCTTGCGAGCGCATCATCCCCCTGCAACATCTCCTCGAGCAGGGTCCTTGCCTCCGGTTCTGCGCCGAACCTTGAAATCAACTCACGGGCGCGGTCCAACTCTCCCCACTTGCACGCGTCGACCAGTTCGTCCTGTAGCTGCACCGTGTCCATCGTGTGACTCATTTCCTGCCTTGGTCATTCAGGGGAAGCTGACGCCTGGAGGCACATACCGCCGGACCAGGGTGCCATCGAGTCGATACAGCTCATGAATGGCCTT